>NZ_LMPY01000035.1:0-30608 GCF_001424445.1 Methylobacterium sp. Leaf361
ACGGCCCTGGGCGGCTTGACGCCCCGAGCCTTCGCCAACCAAGCTGTCACAGCCCGAGAAATTGCATAGGTCGTGGACCACAAACCGGGTCAACTCCAACATGGCTCAAAGCCATACCTTAGGGAGGACCACTTTTCAGGGGGCAGGCCACGAGCCGGCGTGCGACCGCGTCAGGTTTCCGGAGAGCGATGAAGCATCTGCCGTATGGCTGATCGTTCGATGCGAGTTCGCCACCTGGCCGGCCATCAGCATGGTCAGCGCTGCCAACATCAATCCGATACCGCCAATCACTCCGTAAAAGACCGGCAGACCGGGGCCGCCATGCTGACCGTTCTGACTGGAATGCCGCTCTGCCACCTGAAAACCTCGCTGATCCACACTCGCGGACCCAAGGATGCAACGGGCTCTCAATCAGATAGGTCCTCCGCTGCGGCGCCATGACGGGCGGCCCGTCCAACCGCGGTATGTAGCCCCACGACCAACATGTTCGGGCCCACGATCTCGGAGAGGAAGGTGTCTGGGGTCATCGGGCCGATCCCACAGGGCGAGGGGTCTAGGCGCCGCCTCTGGCCTGAACCTCTACGATGGCAGCCGCCAAGCTGTGAGTTCTCAGATCGGTAGCTGCCGGAACCCGGCCTGTCGGTGCATCGGGATCTCGAACAGGAAAGGTGGCCTCAGGTTCTTCAGGAGGCCATCGATATCCGGCCAGCGCCAGATCAGCAGGGACGCCTGCTGATTGATCGGTGTCGTCTGATAGCCGGCGGCGAGGACGAGCCCCTTCAACCCGGCCTGCCGGAAGGCGGCACGTTCCGCCTTGTTCTTCTGGATGCGCTTGTCGCCGGTGATCACGAGCCAGTCGTCGCCCGTGCCCGCTAGATAGGCCATCCATTCGAGGTCCGCGGCATGCCGCCCGCACGGCAGATCCCGGATGTGGGACGCGCTTTCGTCTCGATGGTGGAGGTAGCCGTTCAAGGTCTCGGCGAGCACGGGGGTCGTGCAGTTGTCGAAGAAGACCCTCAAGCCGCCGACCGCAGATCCATCTCGCGGCGGAACACCAGGGCGCGCTTCACGGCGCGGACAGGCACGTCCCACACTCGGGCAGCCGCCTCCGGTGACCCTTCGGCCTCCACGGCGGACACGAGCGCGTCGACCGGGACAGAGGTCTCAGCCTCGATCGGTTGCCCGAAGGAGCGCGCCGGGTCGATCTTCACGGACTTGCTGCGCCCGAGCGGCCACCAGATCGCAGGGATGCCGGCCTCGTCGTAGTCGAGGTTGGTCAGGCTGCGCTCGAGGATGTCGCGGAAGGCGAACTGCTTCCGGAACAGGTCGATCAGCTTAGTCTGTCCGTCCTCCTCCACGACCTGGAGAAACACCGTTCGACCATCGGACCGGAAGCGCGCCGTCGACAGCGGGCGCGCATCGCCGACGACATCGCGAGCGAGCTCGACGGCTTGGCGCACGCGCTGCGGACTCAAGCCCTTCTCGATGAAGGTCGAGGCAACCCGGACCTCCTGCAGGTCCCGGAAGCCGAGGAAGATGCCCTCTTCGCCGAGGTCCACCTGCGGCTGCCACAGCGGCTCGTAGCGCTTGCCGTTGGCCTCGTGGCCGCGGAGCCAGCGAGAGATCTTCGCCGGTGCGATGCGCAGCAGTCGGCCGGCTTCAGCGGGCGTATAGAGCCCGATGCCGACAAGGCCGGTAGCCGGAGGTTGCACGTTCTGTCCCACAGTCACGTGGTCTGCCGAGAGTGGCCCAGCGTCAATAGGCTCTGTCGCCGCTCGGCTGACACCCCTGTCTCCCCACCCTGGTCGACGGTGCCCGCAGCCTGATCCGATCCCAATCAAACGGGCTGCGACGGCTCACGGGAATAGCGAGGTAGGATCCACCTCGGCCCCCCGTTAGTAGGCGTCAGCCGGTGATATTCAGGCCTCGCCGTCGGTCGACGGTCTTCGCCGCCGCCAGGGACGTCGTGGGCCCGGCGGACGGGGCTCCTTGTACGTCCAGGGCATCGTGCCGTTCGGCCGTCGCGGGATCTCCCGGGTCTTCTCCGGGCGCTCGGGACGTGGGCCTTGGCAGCCGCCGTCGCGCCAAGCTCGGAAGACGCGAGTGTAGACCCACTCCACCCAATCATGCTTGGCCCGCACGACCATGTCGGCCAAGACGCGCTGCGTTTCTTCGGGATCGAACAATGCGTGCCCGAGGCAGCTGACGGTCAGATCTCAAAAGTCCCGGGGCTCGGGAGCATCCGGCCGCGCCGCGAGGGAGAAGAGGAGCGCGTGCAGAGCTGCGCGGGCGACATCGTCTCGACTGGGCGTCCCGGCCGCGCGCCGCGCAGCCTTGCGCCGGGCCTCGACCTTCGCGTGGGAGTTCAGATACTCGCTCCGAGCCCGGGGCATGCCCTTGCGCGACAGGCGCCGCCCGGGGGTCCATTCGGGCTTCTTCGGCCCCTCTTCAGGGGTCTCGTTCAGGTCGTGGTCGTTGCTCGACATGGTCAGCCTCCGCTTGAGAGGCCTCCCATTGATACGACATCGACGAAAAACCCAAACGGCGAGAGGGATGGCCGATCACCGTATGACCGGCGGAAGCAGCCGGTGACGCCTTCTCGATCAGCCGGTGACGTTCAGGGCGTTACGGATCCAACTCGCCATGACGGTCTGGCGAGTTGCGACGACGTCATGTCGAGCCATGGACAGGGGATCGGATCCGCTCGGACGGCTATTCCAGAACGAAGAAACACCCCAGGAGCGGGAGCTCCCAGGGTGCTGCCGACCTCGCGGCCAGTTTGATCGGGCTGGGGATGCGAAGGTCAGCCGATCGGCTGCTCTTCGGCGGCGGAAGGCAATGAGGAGGACCAACTACCCCTCGCCCGCCGCCGCGTCTCCCGGCACAGCCGCCGGGAGCAGCGCGACCGGATCTCAGTAGGAGCCGAACTTGTAGTTCAGGCCGGCGCGGACGACGGCGAACTCGTCGGAGCGACGTCCGACGCCGGTGGTGACGACCGGCGTGAGGCTCGCAGCGTCGACGAGCAGGACGCCCTGGTTCCGGGTGCCGCGGTCGAGGTTGACGTACAGGCCTTCGACCTTGAGCGTCACGGCGCTCGAGCGGAAGAAGTTCAGGAACGAGTCGGTCGGCAGGGCGTACTCGATGCCACCGCCAGCGGCCCAGCCGGTGCGGAAGCTGTCGTTGCCGCGGAAACCACCGAAGGAGCGTTCAGCGCTGCCTGAGCCGTAGGCGAAGCCGCCGGTGCCGTACACGAGGGTGCGGTCGAAGGCGTAGCCGAGGCGGCCGCGCACGGTGCCGAAGTAGTCGAGGCTCGACAGGCCGCGCGGGTCGTTGACGATCAGGCCGGGGGCGACGGCGCCGGAGATGAAGGCGTTGTTCCGGTCGCGGCCGAAATCAAGGTACTGAGCGTCAGCCTCGAAGCCGATCACGACACCCGAGCCCGGGGTGAACTGGTAGTTGTATCCGATCTGGCCACCGCCGGAGAAGCCGTCCTGGCTGCGGTTGCGGAAGGAGGCGACGGTGCCCGGGGCCGCGTAGGGGAAGGGAACGGCGAAGACGTTGCCGGTCTTGCGGTCGCTAGCATCGAAGGCGTAGCCGGCGTTGATACCGAAGTAGGCGCCGGTCCAGGTGAAGACCGGGACGGGGGTGAACACCGGCGGCGGAGCAGCGCGGCGCGGCAGGTCGGCGGCCGAGGCGGCGGCGGTGAGGGCCGTGAAGGCGGCCAGCGAGGCCAGGAGCTTGGTCATAACGGAAGGTCCAAATTTCGATCTGGAGGTATGGCTACCAGTCCGTGATAGAAAAGGCTGTAGTTTTACGGACACACCATTCGGCGACGGGGTAGGGCGGCTTAGTAAACCGAATATGAAGGCATACGAGATCGGCGGAATACACTGCCTGATCCTCAGCCGGACGCCCCAACATCTCAGAAGCGGTTTGGTTGCAGCCCGCTATCACGTTGCCCGGCAGCTGTGGCCGAAAGGCTACAGGACAGAGTAGCCGGTTCGCTGCAGAGCCGGGCCTTCACTGGGTTTTCAGCCCCACCATGCCGATCCGGCCCGAGCACCGTTTCTTCTACCCCATCGACTGGGCGCAGCTCTCGGCCGTGATCCGGTTCGGCCGGGCGAAGGGCTGCTGCGAGGGCTGTGGCCGTCCGCACGGGCGGATGGTCTACCACCTCGGCGACGGCCGCTGGTGGGACGCGGATGCCGGCCGGTGGCGCGACGGCTGGGGCCGGCGGATCCGGATCGCGGCAGAGGCGGACATCCTCAGACGGGCGCGCCGGACCCGGGTGGTGTTGGCCGCAGCCCACCGGGACCATGACACCTCGAACAACGCGGATGCCAACCTCGCGGCCTTCTGCCAGCGATGCCACATGATCCACGACCGGCCGGAGCATCAGAGGCGGCGCTGGCGGACGCTGTTTCGTAGGAAGGCTTTGGGCGATCTGTTCGGCGGAACGTACCCGCCCTCATAAATTCTTGGACCGCGACGCCTCTTCCAGCCTCACGATCGTCTGGAGGGCTTGCAGGGCTTGTCGCCGCCCTTCCTCCGTCTCGATTTCCGACCACAGACGCAGGCATTCGTCAGTGCTCACGGTTGTGCCTGCATGTGGCGCCTCCACGAAGAAACGTTCTCTCGAAATGCCGAGCGCGTCGGCAAGCCGGTCCAGAGCTGCCCAGCAGCGATCGTCACTTTTTTCCATAACAGGATAAAAATCGAGGCGTGAAAAAATTTGTTCCAGCCCCATACGTCAGCCCAACACTAATTATAACGGTTGAAATATACTGGTATCGCCCTCGATAGGCTGGTCCGCCTCAGCGTTAGTGCGTGACCTTTCCCGGCGCTGAGCGTCTGAAGCGAGGGGGGCGTTCCAGATGATCTTCGTTGCGAAGGCGGACGGCGGCGTGACCTACGTCAGCCCCGAACGGACCACGTTCACCGGCCAAGCAGCCGACGAGGCCGTGGGACACGGTTGGTTCGCCTGCATGCATCCTGAGGACCGCGAGACCGCCGTCACCTTCCTGCGCAGCGCCCGCGATCAGCAGAGCGAGTACAGCCTCCGCACCCGCCTGCGCCGAGCCGATGGCAGCTATGCCTGGGTGATGATCGGCGCCGTGCCCTCCTACGGGCCACCTGGCGACACCTTCCTAGGCTACCTGGGCTCACTGACCGAGATCATCCCGAGCGGCTCGGAGCCGCTGAAAGCCTACGGCACCCTCTCGCGCTTCGTCCCGCCACCCATGAGCCCGACGACTCCGCCAGGCTCGGCCCTGGAGGCCGTAGCTGACTACCTGCTGATCGCTCACGGGCTCATTGAGCAGGACCATGCCAAGGAGATGCTGCCCGTGCTGAGGCAGGCATTGATGGTGGCGGGTATGCTGCTGGCCCGGAACATGAGTTCGGTCGATCCAGGCGCACGAGCCCATTAGGGCCTGCTTCCGCTGCTATGATGGCCATGGGCCGGCGCTCTGCGGTGTCCAATTCCCCCGCCACGCCGACCCTCACGCGACAGCCCGGCCTAGGCTTCACGGGTCAGGAGCGGAGAACTGGTCCGCACCAGCCTGTCGTCGCACGTCCGCCCACAACAGCGCCGTGTGGCGTCGCGAACGCCTCGGGCACATCAGCAGGGGGAAGCGTTGCTGTAACAGGTGTGCGTGCAGAAAAAAGGCCGCCCTGTTGGAGCGGCCCGAAGTCTTGGGAGGAAACGCCCTTGGGAAGAGCTGCGAAACCGCGACGCCATCGCGATCTCACACAGCCGACCTAAGCCTGCACGGTGCAGTGAACAACCGCCTGTAGGCTTCGCCAAGTGCATAAGTGACGCTAAACACCTGCTCAGGTGCGCTTACACACCATAGCTTTGGCTCCCGCGACATTGCGGGATCGAGCTTTATCTGCCTTTGAGCCAGAGGCGGCAGTGTCACCTGTTCAGCGCGCCAGATCGTCGGCCGGCCCACCCGCATGCTGGCCCGAGTACCGGTAGGCCAGGGCCGCGCGGTTGTGGGTCACCGAGAGCTCTGGCAAGACCACCGAGGCATTGCCGGCGTAGCCCGAGTACGCTGAAGCCGGATAGGGGCTGTGCTTGCTGTCGATGCCCTGCGCCAAGGCGGGGGTAGCGACGGCAACCAGGGCGGCAGCGGCGAGCAGATGCAGCTTCATGACGATCTCCATGCGGGTTCGTTTGACTTCACGGGGAAGCCATCCGGTCAGTCGGGTCGCGTGAGGAAGATCGTCGGTGTGGCGGTCTTGATCGCGGCGGCTGTGCTTGGCCGGCTGTGACCTCTCAACGGCATGCTCTGCCAATCGTTCGCCAGGTTTTGTGCGCCGTGACACATCCTGGGCATCGGCTAGCTACTGGCGCTATTCGGCGTCCTCGGATGCGAAGGCGAGGCTGAGAACCTCGCTCCGCCGTCAAGCGCAGTCTTGACCGGCTATTTCATCGGTGGCTTGGATTTCTTGAGCCCATTCCTCGTAGAGTTCGAGGCAGATAATAAAAATGCCGCACGAGATCGCGATGATTACAGCCGACCAAAAAATCGTATCCAGCATGATTGCCTGCCGATATTTCAACTCCTAATCAATTCTTAAGGATCATGGTTAACAATCGATTAAAGTGCTTGATCCGCGTAGCTCGATTTTGACGCCGCGGCCGCTGGTGAGCTGTGCTGGTCAGCCCGGCGGGTCCTTAATCGCGGTATCGGGCTGCATGACTTCGAGAAGCCGGAGCATCTGATCGATGTGGCCTAGCCCGTGGATCGCGTCGACACACAGGTCAGCGTTGATCCGGTCGACCTGTGCGTTCCCGCTGGACGGGCGTGATTGAAGGTCGTCGATCACTGCCACTAGCTCAGACCGCTTCGCCTGGATGCTTTCCAGCAGCAGACTGATCCTCGCGGCCGTGAGGGTTGTCGCTCGGCCGCCAGCCAGCATCTCCGCGGCTGTGGCGTCGAGGCTTTGGAGCGCAGATCCCTTCAACGGCAGAGGGACAACCGATGCAGTCATTTGTTCGCCCCAGCTTGAGCGGCATGCGCGCTCAGAACAGAGCGACCAACGCGACGCCGGCGACCATCAGGACAGCTCCGAGTATCCGCCAGAGGCTTGCCGGATGCACAGGAAAGCCGACCCAGCCGTAGTTGTCGAGGACGATGGAGGCGGCGACGCCCACGGTCACGATGATGCCCAGGAACGAGGCGGCGCCGATGGCCGGCGAGGCGTAGAGCTGCGCAAGGATCAGCAGCACGCTGAACAGGCCGCCGAGCCACGCCCACCAGGGCACCTGAGTCAGTTGCTGACCGGTCGGTACCTCAAGCTTGCCGATGGCGAGGCCTCCCAGCAGCAGCGCGGCCGTACTCACGAGCAGGGTGATCAGCCCCGCCGTGACAGGGAGGCCGAGCGACTTGGATAGGGTCGCGTTTTGCCCGGGCTGGATCGCGTTGGCGATGCCGGCGAGGATGGTGAGACCGTAGAGGAACAGCATGCCGGGCTAGCACGCGAGCACGCAGCCAAGGTCCGCAGGAACGCAAAGACGCGGGCTTCTGCCGCAGTACCGATACGGTGCGTCTCGGGTTGGTCGGGAGCCAACCAAGGAGACAGCATGGCGGACAAGGCTGACGTGACGACCTACACCGTGAAGCAGGCGCTGGCCGCCAAGGTCGACGATCACATCGAGATCGCGATCGAGGCACAGGATGGCACCAAGCTGAAGCTCAAGGCGACAGCGGACCAGCTCGACGCCCTGGTGGGCGACCTAGAAACGATCCTGGACGGCGATGACGCGGAGGTTGAAGCGGCCGAGTAGCGATCTCCGGACGACTGCACCGTCGAAGGATGCCACTCCGCAATTCAGGAGTGGCATCACCGGGAACGCCGGCCCCTCAGGGCGGATCCTGGTATAGGTCAGCGTACTCGCATCGAAGGGCGGCGATCTGGCCCTGCAGCTCCAAAATTCGATGAGAGCGGACATTTCTGGCGTAGCCTAAGGCGAGACGTGAGTGCGACGCCTCTCCACCAACGCCGCCTGCAGCTCCCGACCGAGGTCGGACACCGTGAAGGGCTTGCTGAGCAGGCGCACGCCAGGATCTAGCATCCCGTTGTGGACGATGGCGTTGCGCGTGTAGCCCGTCATGTACAGCACGATGAGGTCGGGATGGGTGTCCTGGATGCTGTCGACGAGCGCACGTCCGGTCTCCCCCGGCATCACGACGTCGGTCAGCACTACCGTGACGTCAGGGTGCTCAGCGAGAGTGCGACGCGCCATCTCAGCTCCGTCTGCGCCGATCGCTTGGCACCCCAACTCTCGCAGAGCGCTCTGGGCGAAGCTTCGCACACCGGCCTCATCCTCAACTACGAGGACCTTCTGTCCGGCAAAATCCGGCGATAGACGCGCTGACGTGACCTGGATGGCTTCCGGAGCGCTCAGACTGCGCGGCAGGTAGAGCTTGACCGTCGTCCCGACCCCGGGCTCGCTGTAGAGCTTCACGTGCCCGTTGGACTGCTTGGCGAAGCCGTGCACTTGGCTCAGGCCCAGCCCCGTCCCCTGTCCCACGCTCTTCGTGGTGAAGAAGGGATCGAACGCCTTGGCGAGCACCTCCTGGTTCATGCCGATCCCCGTGTCCGTGATCGACACCGCCACATACTGGCCGGACGTCACCTCGGCGTGGGCGTCAGCGTAGGCCTGATCGAGCATGGCGTTGGCGGTCTCGATGGTGAGATGGCCCTGGCCTTCCATCGCGTCCCGGGCATTCACAGCCAGGTTCAGGATCGCGCTCTCAAGCTGCGGCCGGTCGACCAGCGCTGGCCAGAGACCGCCGCCTAGAACCGTTTCGACCGCGATGCCTTCACCAAGCGACCGCCGGAGCATCTCGGACATGTCGCAGACGCACCGGTTCACGTCGGTTGGCTGTGGCTGCAAAGGTTGCAGCCGCGAGAAAGCGAGCAGCCGCTTGGTCAGCTCGGCAGCTCGGCGCGCCCCACTCAGCGCGTTCTCCGCCATAGCGCGAGCCCGAGTGTCTTCGGCCGAGAGGCGCCGCACGAGCATGTCGAGATTGCCGACGATAATGGCCAGCATGTTGTTGAAGTCGTGGGCGATACCGCCCGTGAGCTGCCCCAGGACTTCCATCTTCTGGGCTTGCCGGAGCTGTCCCTCGGCTCGCTCGCGGTGCGCGATCTCCAGGCGGAGTGTATCGTTCGCGACTTGAAGATCGCGGGCATGCCTCCGGTCGGTCCGGATGACCAGCCAAGCGAGGGCAGCAGCCAGAGCCAGGGCGACGGCGATAACTGCAGCCAGGATCGACCGACGGAACGCGGCCCGGTCAGCGCGCATGGCTTGCAGTTCCACCTCTGCTCGATCGAACTCTGCGGCGGTCGCCCGGATACGCCTCATCAGGTCGCGTCCGGCGTTAGTGCGCACGATGGCCAGCGCTCCCGCTTGGTCGCCCGCCTGCATGCGCTCAGTTGATCGTGCGAGTTCAGCAATCTTATCGTCGATGATGGGGCGGAGCTGATCCAGCCGAGCTTGCTGCCCCGCGTTGTCACCCGTGAGTGCTCGTAGGTGCGCCTCAGCGCCCGGCAACTCGCGGCCAGCCCTCGTGAACGGGTCGAGGTAAGTCGGGTCGCCGGTGAGAAGGAAGCCGCGCTGTCCTGTTTCCGCCTCCTGGATGAGCCGGATTAGGCGTCCTTCGGCTTGCCGTACTTCAGCAGAATGAGCGGACCACGCATCGGCATCCGCACTGGCCAGAGCGGCGGCGGCCGCTGCCAATCCGGCGAGAACGAGCAGGACGAACCCACCGATCATCGCGACTGTGTCGCGGGATCCGGCAACGCGTCGAACGGACCGACCCTTCAAGTTGCATCCTCTGCACCGCGAAACTCGCGGCTTGGCCTTACCGACATAGGAGCCGCGCTCGGCGCGACCATCGAGCATCAACTCAGGGTGGACGACGCGCTCGCCGACGCGTTCGTCATATCGGCCACACGCAGACCGTCACCGCATAGCTCGGCCAGACCTACCGCCCGCGAGAATTCTCACAGGATCGCTTCGGCCAAGGTCGACCGCTGCCCCTCGGCAGCCCTTCGACGTTGCCGTTTCCACAACCTGCCTCTGTGGATCTCCCTTATCCGTGGGGTGCATCGTTTTGCACCCTATGCCGCCTAGCAGCGCCGGGGCCGCGGAACGCCCTCCCCGCCGGAGCCATTGAAGCCATTCCCGGCTGATAATCCGGAGCACGTTCGGATCGGACTTCCGGCCCGGGTGGCGCCGCTCCTGGATGGTCAGGAGCCCGTCGCCCTCGGCTAGCCGGATGGCAGCCTGGGCCAGCCGCCGGCATACACCCGCCCGCGCTGCGATGGCGTCGATGCACAGCCCGCAGGCGCCGTTGCGGGCCATCTCGTCCCCGACGATCCGCAGGACCGCGAGTTGCCCGGTGGTGAACCTGCTGGCGAGGGCCGGCGGCATCGGCCCCGAGCAGGCCAGCCGTCGGCGCCGCTCGATCGCTACGGATCGCTCAGGAGCCCGCTGGAGGCGCTTGGGCGGAAACAGCGTCACTCGGCCGAGAGGAATGCCGACGGGCACCACGGCCTCGCGGATCGCAGCCCTACGGGTGTGCAGCGCCTCGGCCAAGCCCTGCGCCTCTGAGTCGGTCACGGTCTCGGCGGCATGGGCCTGCCAGATGGTGCGCGACAGGCTGTCGAGCTGCGCGAGCGTGCGCGCGTCGTCGATCGCCGACCGCATGGTGGCGTGAAACATCGATCCCGGTCCCTCACGGGCCGCGGCTAGGGTCCAGGCAAAGCCTTCCCGGTGCGAAAAGCGGTGCTTTCGCTTGACTCCCGAGGGGAGTTCATGGCTTGTGGGGGGTATTCGACACCGGCCCCACCAGGCCCCAGGTTTTCAGCACCCTCGTCCTTGCCGGGACGGGGGTGTTGGCTTTTCAGGGTCTATCTCGCAGCGATGGTCTCCTGAATGGCCGGCTCACGACTCGCCGAGGCGAGCACGGCCGTGACCGCCCATGTCGGCCGGGCGACACGGTTAAGTCAACGTTGGGCTGGTGCCGTGCCGCGTCGGTAAGGTGGCTTTGACGGATCGCTCGTAGCCTAGCCGCTCAGCGGAAGCCGACAGGTGCCCCGTGCGATATCCATGGCGTCGCCAAGCTCTCATCGTGATGGCGGCCCTGTTGGCGTCGCCGGTGGCATCGGCAGGGGCAGCGCCGACGAGCCGTAAGGCAGACCGTGACGCTGCCTACCTGCAAGAGGCGTTTGGCCACGATCTCTGCACCCGCAACGATCGCGAGCTACGCACGCTTACCAAAGCCCTGAGTAAAAAGTCGGGCGCGGCTACACGCTAGAACTTCGCGGCATCGCTCGTGCCTCTGCAGCGTGCAGCAGCTTACCTAGTGTAGCTTTGGATCGTCGGCGCGTGCGGTGCGTGGCATCGGCTTTGCCGACCTCTCGACGAGCAATGACGCAGCGATTTCGCGGCCGAGTTCGAGCATCACGGCTTTCAAGTGTGGTTCAAGGCGGGAGACACGATCGGCATCAAGCTCGTGCATCAGTTCCCATATTTCTAGAACACGCTCAGCCATACGCTCCACTGGCGAGCTCATCGTCTCAGTCGCCGATAGAAAATGTGTGGAGCCCTGAAGGAGGCCATCGATCTGCATGTCAGTTATATCGATGACGATCCCGCGCCCGCGAACTCGACCAGAGGCGTCCCGCTCGAAATAGCCGCGCGACAGTACCCAACGGACGACACCAGGTTCGGGCACAATGCGGTGTTCCCAAGCGAACGATCCGCCTTCATCGCGCACGCGGCGCCGATCTACGGTATCGCCAGCGAGGTCGTCCGGGTGGAAGATCGCGGAAAGCCGTTCCCACGAGATACCCTCCGCTGCCTCAGCTTCGGACAAACCGAAGATGCCAGCCATGACCGCGTCACAGCGGACGCGATCGGCGGCAACGTCATCCTCCCATACCCCGATATTGAGGGCAGTGAGCGGAAGCGACGCTGACGAGAGGGTAGGTTCCGATCGCCGGCGCGGCATATGCCGTCGAGCTCCTTAGAAAGGCTTGAATGTCTACAATCACAACTTTTCGTTGCGAAGCAATCTGGGTATAGGTCGCACGGTTACAACCGAAGGCGGGCCCAGTATGGGCGAGCGCGATAAGGACGATGGGCGCGATTTCGGACTCTCGCCGAGGGACCGCGACAGGCTGGCACGCGAGCGTGAGCGCAAACTGCGGCTATTGAAGCGCCTCGGCGATGCTGTGGGCAAGCCGCCTGAGTACTTCTTTGAAGCCGTTTCCGAGAACGACGCCACCAAGAACGAGCCGGACGACGGTAGCCAACGTTGAGAGCTTGGCTCCCCTGAGGCTTGCCCTGATGCTGACCGCGGTTCTTCGTCAGTCTGGCGCTGTTCAGCTTGCTGGGGTATCAGCTCCCCATGGCCAAGCGCGCGAAGCGACTGCCTCAGGATCGAGGTTTCGTCTTGTTCGACGTCGTCTTCGAAGACGGCAGCCGCGCCTCTAACCGGCGCGTGCCGATGGAGATCCTAGGCGGCCTCGACGGCGACCAGCCTGCCCGCGAACTCATTGAGCAGCAGGAGTCCGAGATCGCCGAGAAGGCGGGTCGACCGCTGCGGGCGATCCGGAGCCTGACTCGGGCCGCTAAACCGGAGCCCAAGCCAATCCGGGACTAGGGACTTTTTATTCGATGCCTTTTACAGCGTCGCCCTCACCTGCTCGACGTGCAGTGGCTCTGGCGGGTCCCGCCATCTCTGTCTGATCCCAGCGAAAAGAGCAGGGCCGCCGACCCTTATGGTCGATCTCCATACGGTGGGATGTCCACGAGTGTCCCGATCAGACGCAGCAGAGCCTGATGCTCCGGTCCCCCGGCACTTCCTCGCAGGAAGGCGCCCAGCTCAATGTGAGATAGCCGGCCTCCCGAGGGGGCATTCGGCTGGTGGATGACAAAAGCTCGACCGCTCTCGGGCTCTCGTCCGAGATACCACGTATCCCCATTTGGGCTTCGGTACAGTTCTCGCCGCTCGGTCATGAACGTGCACCTGCTTATGATCGACATAGGGTACGCGAACGAGGAGCATTGTGGGAGAGCCCTGGGCCTAAATAGCTGCTATCAGGCGGCCTACTCGGACACGGCAACAATTTTTGGAGGCGACGATGACCGAGCTTGAGCGGGTCGAGCGCGAGATCGCTATTCTGCAAGAGAACGTCCGGTCTTCGACGCGCGCGCTCAGCGACACGAACCTGTCCCAGGACGCTGCCCACCGAGAACGAGCGAGCATCGAGCTTTATCGGCACCACCTCGACGAATTGCTCATGAAGCGTGACGGTCTGCAGTTCCTGGCAGACGAGTAGGGACCGCTCGCACTTAGACAACGGCCTCCGGCTCCTCGGCCACCAGCAGGTTGCCGGCTGCCTCGTGGATGGCAAACCAGTAGCGAGCAAGACGCAGCAGCGTGCGTTCGGCTCGTTCCAGCCCAGGACGGACCCTTGGAAGATCCGCTTCCATGCCGCTTGAGAGCCAGGCTCCGGATGTTTCCGCAACCGCCAGGGATCATTCGCGAGATCCGTGGGTTGGTATGTTGCACCGCAACAATCTCAGTGATCATCCGTCGGCCGCGCGTGTTCCCCGCTGCCGCTCGGATTGCACGACCCGCCCATCTGGCTGAGTGCGGATCAACCGCTTGCGGTACAAAGGATCCCTTCATGCGCCTCGAACTCTCTCTGGCGGCTTCAGCCCTTCTGCTCGGCCTCACGCAGCTCCCGGCTCGGGCTAGCTCTTGCGCCGAGCAAATCGGGACAATCGAACGCCGGCTCGATAGCGCCGGCGCTGTTCACGTGGCCGGTCTCCGCGACGGGCATACGATCCGCAGCAGCCATTCGCCGAAGGCTCTCGCAGCAGCTCCAACTGGCGAGCCCAGTGATGCCGCGATGATCCCCACCTCAGCGCATGTCGCTGACGCACTTCGGCTTCTCAGCCGAGCGGTTGAAGAGGATCGCCTGGGCCATCAGCGGGCGTGCGAGGACACGATGACCCAAGCCAAGGGCATGATCGGCGCGCTGCCGTAGGATGGCGCAGGAAGTCCCGGCGCGGCTTCGACCCGCGCCGGCTCCACTGCATGGCTTCAGAGCGATCCGATTGATCGTGGAGCATGTCCCACAATCCAACAGGATCATCGCATGACACGCCATTCGTCCACCGGCCATTGGCTCGTACCGACGCTACTCGGATCCGTTGCGGCGCTCGCTACGTCGGCGCTCTACACTGCCTCAAAGACGCGAGCGGCCGAGCGCCAGACCCCGCCGATCGGCCAGTTCCTGACCGTCGACGGAGTGCGACTGCACTACGTCGAGCGGGGCCGCGGTGATCCGCTGGTGTTGATCCACGGCAACGGCATGATGATCCAGGATTTTCTGGTCAGCGGCATCGTCGACGATCTCGCCAAGCGCTACCGGGTCATCATCATCGATCGGCCCGGCTACGGCTACAGTGATCGCCCGCGCGGTCTCTGGACGCCGCGCGCCCACGCTACGCTGTTCCAGAAGGCACTTCAGCAGCTCGGCGTCACGCAGGCCGTCGTGCTTGGACACTCCTGGGGTGCGCTGGTCGCGGTCGCTCTCGCGCTTCAGGCCCCGCAGCTCGTCCGCAGCCTCGTTCTGGCCTCCGGGTACTACTACCCAACGCTGCGCGCCGACGTGATGCTTTCGTCCCCGGTGGCTATCCCCGGGATCGGTGACCTGATGCGCCACACCGTGTCGCCCGTGGTCGGTCGGATCCTGCAGCCTGCTCTGATCAAAGCCATGTTCGCACCGGCCGCCATCACAGAGCGCTTCGACCGCGAATTTCCGAAAGCCATGATGCTGCGGCCGGTACAGCTGCGGGCCTCAGCGGAGGACGCCGCGCTCATGACACCGGTGACTGTCGAGCTTCAAAAGCACTACCGTGACCTGAAGCTCCCGGTGGTCATCGTCGTAGGCGGGGACGATCAGATCGCCGACGTCGACCGCCAGTCGAAGCGGCTGCACAGCGAGCTACCCCACAGTGACCTCCTCGTCGTGCCCGGCATGGGCCACATGATCCAGCATCTGGCACCGACAGAGGTCATCGTAGCGATCGACCGCGCCTCAGAGCTGGTTCGCGAAGCTGCCTAATGAACCGGCTCTCCTGCGAGCTTCCGTTTCCCATCTACAGCGGGCCCCGCATTATGCCCGTTCCAGCAGGTCGATGAGCAGCGAGCCGGCCGCCGCGATGACATTCCCACGTCCGCGCCACGGCAGGATCTCGGCCTCGGCCATCGGCTCGGCCGCCACCGCTGGCAGCACGGTCTCGGGCTCCTCCTGCTCCCGATCCTGATCACCGCCGCGCATGCAGACGACCTGGCTACCATCGTGGTTCTCGGGAGCCGCCAGGGAAGGCTCAGCATCCCCGTCGTCCTCGTGATCTGCATCGCCGTCCATGGGCTTCCCCGTACCGACGGATCAGGCTGCCGCCTTAGCGAAGGCCGCTCGCCTTCTGCAGGATCATGGCGTGGATTGGCCGCCTCTGCTGACGCAGGTGCTGCACGAGCTGGCGGGCAAGACCGGCAGACCGAACCCCTCGCCGGTCGTCGAGGTTTCAGCAGACGGTGATCTGCAGGGCCTCACGCGCTTCTTCGCGGGTTTCCGCACGAAGGATCAACAGTGACCTACACCGTCGAGGAACTGGCTCCCGGCAGCTACGATGTGCTGCTCGATGGCATCGTGATTGCGGCTCTGGTTCGGGGCATCTCCCGCAGTGGGCCGAGCGACATGTGGCAAATCGAGCTGCTCGACGAAATGCCGGCAGCCCAGAGACCCGCGCCGTTCACATCCCAATGGCGCACCTTCGAGTCGCGTCCAGCGGCGCTGGCATGGCTTCGGATCAAGGAGACCGACCCTGAGAAGGCTGGATGAACCCGATCTGGAGCCGTCTCACGGCGATCGGTGTAGCGGTCGTGCTCGTCACGGCGGAGCGCCTGCTTGAAGCGGTCGGCCTGGAGTACGCGTTCGAGGATTGCGCCTTTGCAGCCTTCGCGGCTGGCATCGTCGTAGCAGCAGCGGACCTTCGAACATGACCGCCGGCCTGGAGTTCATCCCCGAGAACGGCGGCGGGGCCGGGATCCGGTTCCGGGAGCGGAAGGGCTAGCGATGGCGACGCAGGCCTACCGCCTGACCTTCACCCTCCGCTTAGCTGGCTCGGATGCCGACACCACCCGTCAGACGGTGACCATTACCTCGCGAACGGCGGAAGAAGCCGTAGAACTCGCAAAGCTCTATCGGTCCGGCCTGCCGAGCGAGTCCGTGGTCTCTGCGACGCTCGCCGCTGTGGATGGGGCGGTACTCTGGTCCGAGCAGGCTGCCGGCACGCCTGATGCGACGCTCCCGCAGGAGGATGAGTCGTGACCTATACCGTCCGACAGCTCGCCGCCGGCAGCTATGACGTCCTGCTCGACGGCGCCGTCGTCGCGTCCCTCGTGCGTGAGGTCGGCCGGAGCGACGCGGTGTGGGGATGGCTCGTCGAGCTCCTCGATGAGACATCACCAGCCGAGCGACCGGCGCCCTTCACGGCGCAGCAGCACGCCTTCAGAATACGTGCAGAGGCGCTGAAATGGCTCGGCATCCCCGAGGATGGCATCTCCGATTTGCCGCCTGGATGAAGGTCACGCACGGCCGGCTCATGACCCTCGGCGTCATGCTCGTCTTCCTCGGATCCATCCGGGCGCTGGAGACTATCGGTGTGGAGGATGCGGTCAGCGCCGGCTTCCTAGCCGCGATAATCGCGACCCTCGTCACATGGGCAATTTCATCATGACCGCGCCGGCGGCAGCGCCGGACGGGGCGTGGGAGCGTCCCGCTGGTAGCGACATCATCGATCGCCTCGATCACCTTCGAGGTTGCGTTGTAGAGCGGCTCCTACGGCTTAGCCCTCGTGAGGACCAGCACGCACTGCTGCCACCAGCGCCGAACCTCCTTCAGGAAGGCGACCTCCTCGGCCCGCAAGAAGACCCCTCGCCTCGCCATTCTGCCGCTCCGCATCGCCCTCTGGAGATATGGAACGGGTGTAGAACATAGCGAGGTGGGTAGCCGAGAACGCGAGCATCACCCGGCAATGTGTCACGGGCAGACGCGAACAAAGCTACACCTGTTGACGGGCCGTTAACCATGCGGGGTCATGCTGCCGACAGCGATCGGTCGGGGGGCCGAGCGACGGCAGAGCAGCTCTATGGCCTACCCCCCTGGCCTCGGTGCGGCCTCGCCGTCGCAGTCGCGCTCTCCTAGCGCGGGCCGCTACCCTCGGACCTGACGCCGTGCACGAGGGTCGCCAGATAGATGGCGGATGCGATCACGGCGCAGGCCATGACGCCGAGGGCTTGAGCTGCTGGCAAAGTCATACTGCGGACCATGCCGTCCGGTTGTGGCGGGCGTGTTGCCGGATATGGGCAGGGCAATCACGAGCTAGCGATAGGGTATGCTGGGCTCCACGACGGGCGTTTAGGTCACTGTCATGCATTGGTCCTGCCTGATCCTCATCGCCGAACAGGCGTTCGTGCCCGCGCAGTGGGAGCGCGCCTCCGCGCGAAGGGAGGCGGTTCTCGAAGGGCTCGTGCTCGGTGTTGTGGGCGCCGTCGTTGGCACTGGCGCTCTCGCGTTCTCGATGGGCGCGATCGAGATCAGCGGCATAACCCACTGCGTGGACTGGCAGCGGAGGCACGACCAAGTGCGGCTGGACGAGGGACCGCTACCGCCGCTTGCCCCTGAGTGCCCCAGCCCTCAGCTGCCCAAGCACCATGCTGCCGCTCCTGGTCGAACCGACAGGATGTAGAACGATGGAGAAGGCCAGTCCGTCCGAAGGAGTGCCCGATCGGCACGTGCGCTCGGCGGCTGAGTTCAGCGAGCGCTCTGCCACCGAGCAGTGACCTCCCGGAAGGCCGCATCGCCGTCTGCCTCTGACGCGCCTTCCGAGCCGAAGGATCGAACCGACTGGCGCACGAGAACACCGTCGCGCGTGATCGACCAGTCGAACCGGCCGGGCTCCTTCGCGGAGGGCGTCACGCGCAGCTTGTGGGGGTTCGGTGTGAAGGTGATCATCTACGGCATGTGGGGGCAGACAGGGTCACCCGTCAGGGGATGAGACACGATAAGTGCGCGCCGGACTTTGCCCGAAGCCCCGTCAGCCCGTGATGGGATCGGGCGACGGGTCTCTCCATCCCAGCAATGCCGAACCCCCAGCCGTTGACATCAACCTGCGGTAGTACGCAGAAGCACGGATGTCGAATGACCTTCCCCAAGGCCAAGCCACCTTCCGTGGTCGCGGACTCGCGTTCGTCCACGGCTCCCGCATCGTGGTGGAGATCTGCCCGACCTGTTCACAGTGGAATGCCCCAAAGGCTGCCGAGAAAGGCGTGTGCGGCTGGTGTGCCTACGTCCCATCGTGTGAGGATTTGGAGCCTACTGCGCATGGCGCGCGGCACGAAGCTGCGGTCTGTTAGCTGTCGTTGCAGGCGTCAACCCGGCCACCGAAAGCATCGTGAACCTGCACAAGCGACCTGATCGCCCCGGCCCGATGCGCGGCGATCACCTCGTTGCAGACCATGCGAGCCTCAGAGGACGTTGCGTAGGTCTCTGCCGGGCGCTCGAGCCGCATCTCACCGTCAGGCGAGAAAACGAGCGTGCGGACGGTGTAGGATGGGACGCGCATCACATGACCTCACCTGCCGGCCACGACCATAACGCGATCTGATCGGTTGGGTGGCCGCGAATTGGCGGGCTCCTTGATAGCATCTGCTACCTCCGGTGGCGTTTGGAGGAGGTCGGCAGTCACCGCGTGCCTTGGAAGCCCTCGGCCATAGACCTTCGCGACGATGGACCAAAATTCCGGTCTAGAGCTTTCAGGAATTTGAGCGAGCCTCCTGTCAATTATAGCCCGGGCAAGCGCAGAAAATTTCTGAACGTCTACAAGTGAAATCTCAAGCTGAGTTGGCATTGCAGGGTCCTCGCGGACCAAGAATTGCCGGGTCCTCCAGATTAACTTCCGCGACGCACGATTGGATGCACGATCTCGTCGAGCGGCAAGAAATCTCCCACAACGTCGAGGCCAATCGGTGCTGCGACAGCCAAACCCTGCCAGCCCGTGATCGGATCGAGTGGCGAGGCCGAGCCGGTGAAGCGTTGGGCTCACCCGCTGCCCTCCCGTGCGACACTGGTCTCGGGAGACATCGTGCAGGATTGGTGGTTCCCCCTTTCCTACACAAATGAAAGTTCCCATGACCTCGCTCACCCTCGTCGTGGCCATAGCCGCGATGATCGTCACCCCTGCCGTCGCGCAGGTAATCGAAACGCCCACCAGCACAACCGTCGTTGTCCCGCCCAGCGCACCCGGCGTCATCACGCGACAGCCGGGCTCAACCGGTGAAGAAGGCGCGGCTAGCTACTCGCCGACTGGGCGGGCTGCCGATGGTATCGCAGTGGACTCGGCCGCGGCGGGCAATGCAGAACAGCCCTCGCGCGTTGGCACGACGGGCAGCGGTGGCGGTGGCGCCGGGAACGGTGGCGGGGGCTAAACAGCTCGAGCGGGCACGCATACGGTCACGCGTCCTCTCAAGGATCTACCTTCAGCCCGCCCGGTCCGCCGGTGCGGGCTTTTCGTCTCGGCCTACCAGAACCAGACGATGCGGCCGGACACCGCGTGAATGACGAACCAAAGCCCGACGGCCAGGACGAGCCAAGCCACCACGAGGGCCGGATGGGGCTTCCTGCGGGTGCGGCTGGGGCGAACGGGAGCGATCCGATCTATGATTGTGGCGGTCAAGAACATCGTCGGCTTACGATCAATATCCGCCCTGATTGTCTCCATCAAATGATGCGTTCGCCCTGCTCGCCATCGAATGTATGTAGCGCTTGTCAGGCTAGAGTGAGTCATCAGGTCATTCGATATTATGCCCTGAGGTTGATATAGATGAATGCAAGCTCAGGATTGCTGTGCGAGGTTAGAATACCGCTGGCAGGATGATCTGGGCGCTATCGGCCGAGAGACAAGCGCTCCCGCCCGACAGCGGAGACAGGCATGCCGCGCTACTTCTTTGACATCCATGATGGCCATTTCCAGCGCGATGAGGACGGGACTAAGTGCGCTGATTTCGAAGCCGCGCGCCGGGAGGCGATGATCGCGCTCCCCGACATAGCGCGGTGGGCGATCCCAACCGACGGCGACAGACAAACCTACACCGTGATCATCCGCGATGAGGCGGGCGTCCCGGTCTATACGGCGACACTGACGTTCACCGGCCTGAGATTGAACGATACGGAAGGGTAACTCAGCCAGCTTCGCCTTTTGCCACTTAATCTTCGAGGGCCGCCCTATCCGTCTGAACGGATTTTTGGCCATCAAATGATCTGCATCCCCGTCGCTAGCGAGAGCAGATCTCAGGACGGGTGCAATCGGCAATCGGACATGCCACTGTTACCCGTCGTCGACGGAGTAATCCAGCCGGAAGCGAGTGATGGTGGGCACGCTCCCGCCGTGGCCGGCGGAGCATCATATGCCTCGGTACTTCATCGTGACGTCCGATCACGTCACGGTTCGCGACGATGAAGGCGTGCAACTTTCCGGTCGCGATGCCTTGCGCGACACGCTCCGCCGGCTCCTAACCGAGATCTTGCGCGATGAGGGCTACCGCACCGAGGTCAACGAGTTCACAGCCCAAGCCTATGATGAGGCGGGCAAGCTCGTGATGAGCGCAAGGGCCAGCTTCTCAGCTACGGATCAGTAGCGCCAACACGACCCCTGAGAGGCGGAAGCCCGAGATCCTAGTTCGAACCTTCGCGGGCCGCCCTGGCGGCGGGTGCCGAAGTGACCTCTACCCCTGAACGGGGAAACCCATGATGACGGCGGTCGTCACCATCGTGCGACGCCGGTCGGGTGTGGCCGCCTCATCGGCCAGCAGCTTCTTGGCCTGTGGGTGCATCTCGATCGCCTTGGCCACGTCGATGGTGTGACCGGACTTGAAGGCGAACGGCTTGGCGTTCTCGTTCTTCAGGTAGGCGGCGGTCGCCGCTTCGATCTCGTCGTCCGTCACCTCGGACTTCCGGCGCAGGTCGCCGACGCTGGGGATCTCTTTGGCCATGCCGGAGGCCTACCGCGGAGCCCCTGCCCCGTCCACCGACGGCTTAGCCTGGCTGCAACGTCCGATCGAATTGGCGCCCTGACCGGCAAAGGTGCATAGACGCCTCATCCCTCCGCGCAATCCCGTGCATGGGCCACCTAGCGGAGGCCGATATGGCTCGCGAACTCAAGACCGGCAAAGCGCAGCACGTCACGTCCGAGGACTTCAACGAGCGGATGAAGCGCGTGTTTGCCGACAAGCCAGATCCGCGCAAGGCCGAGCCGAGGACGAAGGGCTTCAAGAACAGCAAGCCGCCCACGAACGATTGAGCCCCTGCGCCAGAGGCTACGGCCCTAGCCGGGCGGCAATATCATCTCGGCTCGCCCGGCTCTCGCACATCCCGACCGCGTCCGCATGTCATTGGCCGGCGATAGCCCGATCCAAAAGCAGCGCCACGCTTCCACATGACCACGTTACAACGTGTTAGCGCGATCCCGTTGCCAGTTCCTGCGTTACGAGCTAAGGTCCGATAAGAAGAGATTATCGGACACCAGACGCACGCATGCCATCGACGCCGCCTCGCCTCGCCTTCTCGCACGCCGGGCAGGATTTCATCGTCAAGGCGCGGCCTGTGTCGGATGGCATCGAGGTGCGCGGCTTCTGGCATGCTCGCTCTAGGGGCCGGACCCGGTTCTTTGTCGTCGTGCCAGCCGACGCCCTCGAGAAGGCCAAGCGCCCCGATTGGGCCGACCCGGTGCAAGCTGCGCTGAAGCTCGTTCGGAAGCAGATCGTCTCGGCGATCGACGAGGGCGAGCCGCTAGCTGAGGATCCTCAGCCTTGAGCACAGAAGTCAGCCTCCCAGCACCGACCGGACTGCAGGCGTTCGCCGATCAGGCGCGCCAGTACGCGGATCAATCGCGGGCGGCGAACACGCGCCGGGCCTATGCCTCGGACGTGCGAGCCTTCGCAAACTGGTGCGCTGCACGGGGCGAGCCGTCCCTACCGGCGAGCCCTGCTGCAGTGCTAGCGTACCTGATCGACCACGCGACCACGTTGAAAGTTGTCACGTTACAACGTCGTCTTGCCGCGATCCGCGAGCAGCACGCCGCTGCGGGGTTCGATCTGGAAACCTCCTCCTCGGCGTTCCGGGACACATGGCGAGGCATCAAGCGGGCACACGGCCAGCCGGCGGTGAAGAAGCGCCCTCTGATGACGGTGGATCTCCGGCGCGCCGTGGCGACCCTGCCGGACACCCTACCCGGCCGACGGGATCGAGCGCTGATCCTCGTCGGCTTCGCGGCCGCGCTGCGCCGATCCGAGTTAGCCGGCCTGGAGGTCACTCGCAGAGATGGTGCGGCTTGGGTTGAGGAGCGGCCCGACGGTCTGGTTGTCCATCTCGCTCGTAGCAAGACCGATCAATCGGGGGAGGGCGCCGAGATAGGCGTGCCCTATGGCTCGAACATGGAGACGTGCCCGGTGCGCAGCTATCGCGCGTGGCTTAATGCAGCCCACCTGACCGAGGGGCCGGCCTTTCGACCGATCGACAGGCATGGGCATATCGGCACTGAGGCGGTGACCGATCGCGCTGTCGCGCGGATCGTACAGCGCACCGTCGAGGCCGCGGCACTCGCGGACGGGTACTCGCCGGAGGAGGCGCGGCAGCTCGCGGCAGCCTATGCCGGGCACTCGTTGCGCTCGGGGCTCGCCACCTCAGCCGCGGCGAACGACGCGCCCGGTCACGCGATCCAGCGACAGCTCCGGCACAAGCGCTTCGACACGACGAGCGGCTACATCCGGTCCGGGCAGCTGTTCAAGCAGAACCCGGCCGGGATGGCAGGCCTGTGATGCGCGTCCTGGCTCTGACCACACAGAAGGGCGGCTCCGGAAAAAGCACCCTCGCCGCCTCACTCGCAGTCGCGGCTATGCAGGATGGTGAGACCGTCGCAGCCCTCGACACGGATCAGCAGGCGTCGCTCGCAGGATGGGGGCAGCGGCGCGAGGCCAACGGCCTGGACATACAGCGGGTCGAGCCTTCGGCCTTCGCCGGCACGCTCGGCAAGATCCGGGAGGCCGGCGCGGTCTCCCTCGTGATCGTCGACACGCCTGGCCGGTTCGGACCTGACGTCGCCCTGGTTCTACGGGAGGCCAGCCTATGCCTCCTGCCGGTGAAGCCATCGATCCTGGACGTCGAAGCGGCGCGGCCGACGGTCGAGCAACTGCGGCTCCTGGGACGACCGTTCGCCTTCGTGCTCAATCAGTGCAATCCGACGACCCAGGCCCGAACGCTCGATGCGGCGACAGCTCTCGTGAGCACCGGGGCGCTAGCACCCTCAATGGTGGCGACGCGCTCGGACTTCCTCGACTCCATGACGACAGGGCAGGGCGTCACGGAACTGGCTCCCAAGGGTAAGGCCGCCGTCGAGGTTCGCCTGCTCTGGCAATGGATTAAGGCGCAGCTCGGAGGCGCGAAGGCATGAGCAAGAAACCCCGCCCTTCGATTAACGACCAGCTCGCCCGGCTCGCTGCGCAGGCGCCCGCACCCGCCACCGACACACCACGCGACCCCGCTACCACGGGGCAACGTGAAAGCGTGACCACGTCACAACGTGACAGCGTGGAAACGTTGCAGCGTGGAAACGTCCTTGATGGGGCGAACGTCAGCGAGCTTGCCGGTCCGGAAGGGTACAAGCGCCGTGTTCGGTACGAGAAGCCCCACGCCTCGATCTATGCGCACCCGAAGGTGTTCAAGGCGCTTCGAGAGATCGCGGCGGCCACCGACTGCAAGCCACACGACCTCTACATCGAGGGGCTCCGGATGGTGCTGCGCCAGCACGGGCGGGACTTCGACGCTCTGAACCGAGGCGAGTAGCCACGTGATCACGTGATCACGTGGTGAAGTGCACGGGCGACTACCGTTAGCGATAGGGTCCCGCGCGATGACTTCGCCGAGGGGTTTAAGGTCGGCTTTCAGGCCGTCCAGGGCACCGTAGAAACGATCCTTGGTATGCTCCCGGACCAGATACGCCGGGCAATCTGAAGCCGTTCCTTATGGGCGTCCGGCGCGGGATCCGGGCTGCGATGGGAACCCCAACAAGGCAGCCGAACGCCAATCCGTGTGTAACGCGACCACGCTGTCACGTGACAACGTGGCGGTCCGCTGGAACGCCGATAGCGCCTGCATCATGGATCAGTCCGAGCGCGGCAAGCCCTGCCGCTTTGCGTGGGCGGCCACCCAGCTCATGGCAGTACCGTCGCGATGAGGGAGCACACTGCCCGGCCGAGTTGGGGCTGGCCGGGCTGACCACGGCGACCTTGGCAGCGATCTCGCGGGGGATCATTGCTGCACTTGCTCAGTTAATAGGTGCAGCGCACAATGAGCGCTCGACCGGCGGGCTACCGTTCGGCTTCCGCTCTTAATCGGACGGATCTCGACGGCCTCGCCACCAAACCCTGCCACCGATCGGAAGGACTGCCCACCATGATCCTGAAGGGCTTCTCTTACGCGATGATAGGGGTGTTCGCCTGTGGCCTTGCGTTGACGGTTGTCGGCTCGGCCAGCCAGTTCCTGAGACTTTAGACCCGCCACTCGGGGGCTGCCTGAGCCGCCGTTGATGATGATCTAATCGGCTAACGGCGGGGTGCGAGCTCCGCCGTTTTCGTGTGCAAGGTTGGGGTAGCTCAATGCGCAGCGTCCCTCTCGCCTCGAACGCCGTCGTCTCGTCGTCGGTGCGGCCCCCGGACCTGCTCTATGACCTCTCGCGTTGCCTCCAAACACGGAGAGCGTCCGATGCCCGACAAGCCACTGACCTCGAACACGCAGGATCTCACCGAGACCGAGTACGACGCTGCGCGCTGGGCTCGAGCGGGTACCGAGCTACGGTCCACTCCTCCGATCAGTCCCAAAGCACCATCGGACCCAGCAGAGGGCCCGGATGTCGGCTTGGCGCAGAAGGGCACCGACGAGGATGCTGTCGTGAAGCGCGAGACCGAGGTTTGAGCGCTCGGAAGACGCACGTCCAGCCTCTCAGCCTCACGCATAAATCGGAGCAATCCTCGAGACATCCAGCTTGGCCATAAGGCGCCTCAGAACAGCCGAGCTGACGAGGCCATGATGACCAAGCCGATCATCCTGACGAACCGCCTCGTCGACGCTGTCGTGACGGCTGCCATGGCGTTCAGCCTGGTCGTGCACGCGCAGTTCATGATCCTGCCGCTGCACTTCGTGTGAGTAACTGCCAGCCGGCACAGCTCCAAGCATTCCCTATCGCGAATACGCATGAGGCAATCATACCCACGCACCCGCCTCGCTCGCGAACTCCGCCATATCGATTATTGACCGTCGGTCTGTCGTCCTTGAACTACATCTGGAGGCAATAACGCGAGATCAATCAGATCCTTCACGGTCGCCCCGGCCACACCGCGAGGATCTTCGCTACCTACTAACTTGAGGTTTTCAGCCAACATTTTGATGATTGCCACTCGCTGTTCGTCGGCCATCAACGATATAGTCATACCGAGAGCCGACTGCAGAACTTCGAAACGCACCGTCAGGTCGCGGAGCTCTTCGAGCAAAATATTTTCGAGTGGCGAGGACACGGGCAGCTCCACCGGTACCAATGATCCCAAAGTAGCGCGCTTGTTGAGGTTCGCCTGCGTGAGGGCCTACTCACTTCGGAGGTATGAGGTCGGCAAGCCGTGTGCTGTCCGCCGCAGCCGATGTGATCGAGGGCGCGGCGGTCGGCCGACGTGGGGCCAGGGTGCGGGCGACGGGCGGTCTCAGACATCAGCAAGCCTCCGGCTGAGCAGCGATCTCGGTCTCGGTCAGCTCCGCAGTGCGCAGGCCGGCTGGCCCCACGAAGTCGGCGACAGCGCGGCCCTTCTCGTCGTCCGGCAGGCTGGCGACGATCTCCAGGCCGACAGCGGATCCGAGCAGCAGGACATGCAGCCAGCCGGCGGCATCCTCACGGCGGGCCAAGGTGACGGTGAGCGGGCCGGCGTGCCCATACACGGCAACCTCCTGATAGTGGGCCGTCGAGGCGTCGGCCTTCGTGCGTGTCGTCAGGGTGATGACGTTCGACATGGTGGCTCCTCTCAGGCTGCGGGACGGGTCAGGGCGGCGTAGCTCGCCAGGACTTGGCGCCGACCGTTAGCGGCCCGCGCGTTGAGTGCGCGGCATGAGGGCTCAAGCCCGGCCGGGTCCGTCTCGACCTTGGCGAGCCAGTGACAAAACTCAGCGCCGCTCGTCCCGATGAGAAGCCAAGCTGTCTAGCGCAGAGAACGGAGGCGGGCGCGCATCTCGACAGGGAATGACAGCACCTCGGGGTTCGAAGCCCATCGGGATGCGTTGTCTTCTACGACAGGGCGCGTCCAGCGCTGCCCCCTCAGGATACCCCAATGAACATTATCACCCAGCTGATCTCTGGAGTTGACCCGGTTTGTGGTCCACGACCTATGCAATTTCTCGGGCTGTGACAGCTTGGTTGGCGAAGGCTCGGGGCGTCAAGCCGCCCAGGGCCGTNTGGAGTTGACCCGGTTTGTGGTCCACGACCTATGCAATTTCTCGGGCTGTGACAGCTTGGTTGGCGAAGGCTCGGGGCGTCAAGCCGCCCAGGGCCGTATGGGGTCGATCTTCGTTGTAGTGGCACCTCCAGTCCTCGATGCGTTCACGGGCATCGGCTAGCGATAGGAACCACGAAGCGTTCAAGCACTCTGCCCGTAGGCGGCCGTTGAACGACTCGATGTAGGCGTTGTCGGTCGGCTTACCCGGTCGGGAGAAGTCGATCTCAACTCCGTTCAGATAAGCCCATTGGTCGAGCATGCGCCCGGCGAATTCCGGCCCATTGTCAACCCGTAGGCTCTTTGGACGACCGCGGAGCTTCACCAGTGCGTCCAGGGCCTCGCTCACCTGGAAGGCGCGGAACTTGGCTCTCGGTGTGAGCGAGAGCGCCTCTCGCGTATGGCAATCGACGACCGTCAGGATCCGGAATGGACGCCCGTCGAACAGGCGATCGGACATGAAGTCCATGGCCCAGACCTCGTTGGGACCGCCGATCGCGGGCCGCCCTTGTCGGTAGCGCCAGGCCCGTTTGCGCTTGGGCAGCTTGGGCCGGATCGACAGCCCTTCGTCCCGGTAGATCCGGTAGGTGCGCTTGTGGTTCACCTCCCAGCCCTCCCGTCGCAACAGGATGTGCAGCCGCCGGTAGCCGTAGCGCACCCGTGCGGCAGCGAGTTCCTTCAGCCGCATGCGCAGTGCCACCTGAGGGTCGGCGCGCTTGCGGTAACGCTGAGACGAGCGGCCGAAACCGGTGGCCTGACAGGCCCGACGCTCGCTGATACCGTAGGTCACCTGCAGGTGACCGGCGACCTCGCGGCGTGCGGCGGGCCTCACCACTTTCGCTTGAGCACATCCTGCAGCATGGAGCGGTCCAGCGTCAGGTCGGCCACCAGTCGTTTGAGCTTGCTGTTCTCGTCCTCCAGCTGCTTCAGCCGCCGGATCTCCGGCACGCCCATGCCGACAAATTGCTTCTTCCAGCGGTAAAACGTCGGCTCAGACACGCCCATCTTCCGGCAGACCTCATCCACCGAGGCACCGTTCTCCGCCTGCCGCAGGGCAAAGGCGATCTGTTCGTTCGTAAAGCGTTTGCGAGGCATGGCATCCACCCTCCTTCAGGGTTCAGGATGCCCGAAAAACTTGCGCTCGGCGCGGACCAATTTGCTGGGTCAGGGTCATCGTCGGCAAAGAGAACCGTCCACCACGACTGTCGGACTTGGACGCGATCCGTCATCAGGGACGGCGGATGGTGGCGATCACCGGTGCGTTGATCGCAGCCGGTGAGATGCCGTGCCGCAACGTTGATAGCTAGGCACAGCCGATCAACGGATCAGGCCAACCGTGGTGCCCGATGCCGCTCGTGGCGCCAAAGCGCGACCGCGACACGCCGAGCCTCATAGGTCTGCCGAAGGGTCGTTCCGAGGCCGCCCTGGCCTTCCGGGGAAAAGGCGTAAATCAGCACCCCGTCCGGCCCATAGTTCCGTTGCATCTCGGCTCGCCAGAGGCTGTCGGCGGCAGCGAGGGCTGACTCGGTCAAAGCGAGGCGGGCGACGTCCGGCGCAGGTGCTTGATGAGCGTTCATATCAGTCAACGTGCCGATCATGCGGAAGGTCCGTCTCGACACCCGCCCCGCCGCTCGCCAACTTGAGTGTATGTCTACCAGCGTGGCGGGCCCTACGATCAAACGAAAGCCTGCCCCGCGCAGCCGTGTAACCGTGCTAACTCGCAAGGATGAGCGACACCGATACTTTGCGTGAATTGTGGGCCCTGCTGGATGCCGATCCAGCTGTATCCCGGCCGCAGACGCCGGAAGAGTGGAAGGCCGCGGTAAGCGCAGCGATTGATGCGTTGATCGACGAACCGGATGTGATCATCCCCGTGACGGATGACATCGGCGACCTAGGGCAACCGATTTCCAGGCAGATCAAGGTTCCGAAGCTGCCAGGTTAGGTAATGAGATCCGCCTTGCCTGGACACCCGCCCTGCCGCTCGTCATCTTGAGCGCATGACCTGGTAGCACTGCCACACCTACGATCCGTAGGAGGAGCCAGCGTTCCGGGGTGGGTAGTTCAGGGCTTCACACGACCGTAATCCGACGGTGTCCCATGCATCAACGTAACTGCCTCAATGCGTCCGACGTGCGCATCCTCATGGCTGCGGGACGCGCAGAGGCCGAACGGCGCGGCCTTCCGGTGGCGTTCGCGGTGGTCGATGAGGCAGGCGTGCTGCTCGCTCTGGAACGCCTCGACGGCGCGCGTTTCCACACGCCCGAGGCGGCTTGGTTGAAGGCTCGGACGGCCGCGATCACGCGCACGTCGACCCAGGATCTTCAGGGAGCGGTACAGGCGAACGCGGCGCTTCTCGCCTTTCCAGATCGCCTACCTCTGACGGGTGGATTGCCGCTGCTGGCCGGCGAGGACATCGTGGGCGGCGTCGGCTCGTCGGGTGGCGAGCCCGAGGACGATCTAGCCGTGTGTCACGCCGTGTACGAGTCGCTCCGACGGCTGCCCCTCCCTGGCTAAGCGTCTGCGGCCGGGCTGGACACACGCAACGTCGCCCACGGGTAGCTCGCAAAAAGTGACGGCTGCCAAGGTCCCCGCCCCAAGCGGAAGGGTGACCTGAAGGGCAAGGTTCGGTCGCTCCCCCGCCGGTCGGATAGCACGATGCTCTGGACGAACACGACGCCCCGTCCGCCCGGCTCGAAGCGCCGGAAGCCGTCATCGGATGACACTGCCTGAGCGGTCATCGGCTGGCTTCAACTAACGGGGGGGCCCAGGTGAATTCTGGGTGCGCTAGGGTCGTCACCCGACAGCCCAGAAGAGCGGGAGCGCGCCCACCAAGAACAGGGCCGAGGAGAGGAGCACGGCGAGGGGCTCGCGATGGTGCAGGACGAAGGCGTGAGGGCTGGCGAGCATGGCGAGGCCCGATCAGGAGAGAGGTCAGCACGCTCGCTCCTGAACCTTGACGGATCGGGGGCGCTTCGCGCTGTCCACAAGTGATGGCTGATCGCTGTCGCTACCGAGCCACATCCTTTTGGATGTGTTCGGGCGCACCTCGCGGAGGCGGCGTCGAGCGTAGCCCTTCCTCAAGGCCGCATCGCCCCCTCGGCGGCCCGATCCAGCGGCGCAGTGACCTCACAGGTTGCTGCGCCGTTGTCGTTATGGGTCGGTCCTAGCGGGATCTAGCAGCAGTCGCGGCTCGCAGAGACCCAACACGCGACCCCGCGATGGTGCGAGCATGTCCCCTGGCGATGCTGGCTGTAGCTCCAGTCGCCATCGCGACAGCGAGCCGTGGCGTCGACAGGCTTGGCGCAGGTCGAACCCTTGGATTGCTCGGGGCGTGGCACCTCGCAGCCGTCTCGGTTCGTGTAGGTGCCGTGTCGAAGCTCCTCAGGCGCGAACAGCTTGCACGATCCGCGCGCCAGAGCCTCGCTCGATGGCACGAGCAAGGCTGCCAGCAGGGTGATGGCGAGGAGCTTCGTTGGCGCCCCGCGGCGATCGTGCGAAGGCATGAACCGCCTCAGTCGCGGAAGAAGCGGCCGGCGACGTAGTGTCTGCCACGGCGGTTCGTGCGCCACTCCGAACGCGGATGGCAGTGCCGCGGATGCGCACGCCGCCTACAGGCTGCTGCGCTTGCCCTTCCGGCTGCTGCGCGGCCTGTTCCGGCACAACGCCAAGCCGGCCCCACTGACAGCTCGCTAACCCGCCTCCAACATCATGCTGCCGGGCCACGTTGCGTATCGGTCCGCCCGCTGGTGAGATCGGACGCTCCCCCGCCTCGTGATCAGATCGGGGCGGGGCCGAGCGGCCGTCAAGCTAGCGCCTGGGGGTGATCCTCCCTCGGCATCGCGGACACCTCTGATACGCTCATGCTGAGCGGGGAAGGTGTCGGATGGCGAAGACGAGACGAGAGTTCACGCTCGAGTT
>NZ_LMPY01000036.1:0-28708 GCF_001424445.1 Methylobacterium sp. Leaf361
CCCATGCGCAAGCTGTTCTACAATCTCACCATCACCCTGGTGTCGGTGGTGGTCGCGCTGGTGGTCGGCACGCTGGAGGCGCTGAACCTCCTGGCGGACAAGCTCAACCTCCAGGGCTGGCTCTGGGAGCGGATCGCCGCGATCAACGACCATTTCGGCGTGCTCGGCTTCGCCATCGTCGGCCTCTTCGCGGCGGCTTGGCTCCTGTCGTTCCTCATCTACCGCCTCGGCCGGTTCGACCGGATCGACGTCAAGCCGGCCGACATCCCCTGACCGGCGTCGGCCGTGTCCACGCGGGACGTCCGGCGCCGGTGAGTTGGGCCGATGTCGGAGCGCGCCGGATGCGCGCGGCGGGCTGAACCTACCCGGCCGCCTCGCTGAGCCTCAGGCCGGTGAACGTCAGCGTCGCCGTGTAGATCGGCGCGCCGGCCGCATCCCGGACGACCACCGTGTAGGTTTGCCTGTCCCCGTCGCTCGGGATCTCCCATCGCGCGACGTCCGGGAGGGAGATCATCGCTTCTCTGCGCGCAGCGTCGAAATCGGCGCACTCGGTCCCGTCCTCGTCGCGTTGCAACTGACCGTCGTGGATATCGAAGAAATAGCGCGGCACCCACGCCTCCATGACTGGCTTCCCCTCACGAAAGCTAACCGGGATCGGAAACGCCGGTTCTCGGCGCGCGGCGCCCGATCCGCGCCGGTGACCGCGGCCGACGCCCTCGGATGAGCGGGCGTCGGCCGGGCCCGGCCGGCTATCCGTTCCGGGCCTTCCGGCGCTGGCGGCCGTGCCGTCGCGTCGCCGGATCGCGTCCCCGAACGAACACGTCGCGCGGGGCTGCGGATCGGAAGTGAGAGCGCCGCGCGACGGCGTGCGCGGCGTGACGGGACCGCTCCGGCCGTTCCGGCCGGGCCCGTGCCTCCGGACGGGCGGTCGCGGACCCGCGGTCTCTCAGCGGTCTCTCGTCTTCGTGGTACGGGAATCCTGCGTCTTGTTTCCGTCGTCGGCCGGCGAGGCGCCCGGAACGCCGGTGTTGCCCGAGCCCCCGCCCCTCTCTCCGCCCTTCATCTGATCGCCGTGCTGCATCCGCTGCCCGCCCGACCCGGACGGCGCTGGCCCGGACGTCGATCCTCCGGCGGCGCCCTGCGCCGTTGCCGCGCCGGCCGTGCCGAGAAGGAGCGACGATACGAGGACGAAGATCCGGATTGCGGTCATGATGTTCTCCAGAAAACTACCATTGGGCAAGCACAGAAAGCTGTCTGAGTTCCGGAATATCGCAAAGTATCGAGCTTGAGATCATAATGTTATGTTTTTCTTATTGAATAATTCGGGTTGACGTGCCGAAATATCCGATAGCGGTCCGGGCGCGCGCATCGGCGGGCAAACCGCCCGGATCGCGCCTGAGCTGTGGGACGCCGACGTGGACCGGCCTCCCCGCGGGTAGCCCGCAGATCGGTCCGACACGGCGCGGCGGGCCGCGCTGAGAGTGGCTCGGAGGGCCGGAGGGGCCGGTCCGCCGACGATGCCGGCACGAAATGACCGCCGCGGCGTGAGCCGGGCGGTCCAGGTGGTCTCGGGATGTCCAGAGTTAGACGATCGCGGGCCGCGCTTAATCCGCGCCGCATCCGCGCCGCGAGGAGCGGACCGCCGTGCCGGCCGCGCCGGCCGCGTCGTCCGGCGGGCCTCGTCGTGCTGCGGCGCTCGCGCGCCATGTCCGCGTCGTCGGCGGCGATGCCGACGCGTCGGTTCTGACCCGCGTCCGCGACGAGGACACGCGCCCCATATAACCGTCGCGGGAGCGCGGGCCTCCGAGAGGCCGTCCGTGGCGGCGCGGGGATCCTGCAGAGCGCCGGGTTCGACGCGGTGCTTCCCGATCGGAGCCGCGCAAAGCCGGGGGACGAGGAGGACCGAGATGCTGCGCGACAATGTCGAGCGAGGCCGCTTCGAGCTGCAGGTCGGCGGTGACGTCGTCTTCGCGACCTATCGGCGGGAGCCCGGCCAGCTCGTCATCAGCCACGTCTACGCGCCGCCGGTCCTGCGCGGCACCGGGGCGGCCGGCCGGCTCATGGAAGGCGTCGCGGCGCACGCGCGCGCCGAGGGCGATCGGATCGTGCCCCTGTGCGGCTACGCCCGGGCGTGGCTGCGCGGGCATCGGACGCATCGCGACCTGCTCGCGTGAGGCCGCGACCGGGCCGGGATCGGCCGCCGCCGGGGGCCGGTGCCGGGATCGCCTGGCGCTAGGTCATCCGTTGCGCCACGTGCCGCCGCCGGCGCTGGACGGCCTCGCGGACATGCGCGACGAGCAGGGCGACGAGGCGGATCTCGACGCTCTCCGTCCGCCTGTGGGCCTCCATCCGGATCGTCTCCGCCGCGAGCGCGTCGGCCTCCCGCTCCAGATGATCGAGCTCGACCGGATCGGCGCTCGACACGGACAGCCAGATCTCCAAGAGGCGCATGACCCGGGTGGGCGGCTGCAGCGGCCGGAAGCGCCGATACAGGCCGATGCCCGCCGCGCCGAGGGAGGCCAGCGCGCTGATCATGAGCCCGACCCAGTAGGCCGCGTTCTGCGCCTGATCGCTCAGGCTGGGCTGGTTCCCGGTCAGGTACGCCGTCGCGCCCGGGTGGATCGGGAGCGCCTGGACCTTGTCGTCGGTGTCGGGGGCCTCGATGCCGGCCAGATCGTCGTCGAGCGCGACGAGCCGCGGCTTGCCGGTGAGAACCTCGCGGGTGATCTCGCCGGCGAGCCAGTCCGGCATGGCGCCGCGGGCCACGAGCCGGTGGCTCACGGACAGCGTGGTGATGTCGTCGCCCGGGGCCGGCAGGGAACCGAGGAAGGCGCCCTTGGGCACGTCGATCGTGTCGAGCACGGGGTGCTCCTTGGCGATCGCCGCCGCCTCGTCGACCTCGAAGAGCTTCGCCGTCCCGGAGCCTTTGCGCAGCGCCGTGAACAGGGGCAGCCACAGCGCGCTCCCGACCGGAGCCACCACGAACACCGAACCGATCTGGCGGCTGCGGGCGGCCTCCGTCAGCTGGTCGATCGTCAGGATCCGGCGATGCACGCTGCTCGGGGGCACGCCGAAATGCGTCAGGATCAGGTCGAGCAGGAGCGGGTCGAGCTTCCGCCCGTCGAGGAGACCGACGGTGCTGCCCCGCAGCTTGGCCACGCTGTCGACGGGGCTGCCCCCGGGCGCGACGAAGACCACCGCGTCGCGGCGCAGGATGACCAGGGTCTGCCCGTCCTTCGGCGCGGCGTCGCTGCGCACCAGGGCGAGCTGGGTCTCGCCCTTGTCGAGGGCCGCCGAGGCGCCGAGGCGATCGGGCTCGAAGATCGTCCGGATGCGCACCCGCGGATGCTGGGTCTCGAAGAGCTGCGTGAGCGCCTGCGCGGCCTCCCGATCCTCGGTGCTGGTCTTGGCGACCGCGATGTCGAGGGAGAGCAGGCCGAGGAGGAGATGGATGAGCAGAGCAGCGACGGCGGCCCCGGCGATGACGCCGAGGACGATGACTGTCGTTCTGGAACGCCGGATCATCCGTGCCGCGCTGACCTGCCGATCCGCCAGCATAGCGCGCGTGTCTGGCCCAGTCTCCCGCTCCCGGACAGGATCGGTCGACGCTCCGCCCCATGCTGTATCTTGCTCCAGCGCGTCGCGATCAGTTCATCTGGCGGTGCCGGTCCTGGACCTCCTGGAGGGCGAGCCTGCGGCCCAGCGTCATCAGCAGCGCTTCGGCCTGCACCTTGAGCTCCGCGTCCCGCAACTCGCTGATCGCGTACATCGCCGCGATGGCGTGATCCGCTGCCAGCTCGAGAGGCGACGTCTCCACACGCGGCACGGCCTCGTCGGCCATGTCCTCGAACATCCGCATCCGGGTGATGTCGAGGAGAATGCCGCTGCCGCCCTGGGGCCGCCCGACATGATCGCCGGTGAAGCGCCCGCGCACCAGGACCCAGCGCGTCCGACCGTCCGCCGAGGTCACCCGATGCTCGGCGAGGTACGGTGTCCCATCGCGGGCGCTGCGCCGAATCAGATCATCGATCCGCTCGCGATCGTCCGCGTGGATGCTGCTCATGTAGCGACCGAGCGGGACGCCTTCCTCGGCCTCGGCTGGATCGACGTTGTACACCAGGGCGACGAAGGCGTCGGCCCGCACCCGATCGACGCCCGCATCCCATTCCCAGCGGCCGACGACGTCGAGCGCGTCCAGCGCCGTCTGGAAGGTTTCCGAGGCTGTTTGCCCGTCTAGAGGCTTAGAAGCTGCCACCCGAGCACCCGTATTCAGTTGTCACTAACATACGTTGGTCCTAAAGCGCTGCAACCGCAAGGGGCATAATCTGGTCTGCAATCAACTGTTGCGTGCCGGACACGGATCGGCTTCGGCGAGCCGCCGGGGCCGGGTGCCGACGACGGGCCGCGGGCGGTCCTTGCGGATCGGAACTTGGACACCCATTATGACTACAGTGGTCACGGAGAGCGCCATGCAGGAGATCCAGCTTCGGGACGCCAAGGCGACGCTATCGGCCGTCATCGATCAAGCGAAGCAGGGCGCGCCCTCGATCATCACCCGCCACGGCCGCCCCGAGGCCGTGCTGCTGAGCTTCGAGGACTGGCAGCGGCTGTCCCGCGTCCCGTCGTTCGGCCGCCTGCTCATGGCCGCGCCCGTCGCGGCGGACGACCTCGCCCCCCCGTCCGGCGGGCTCAGAAGCGCCGAGCTGTGAGGCGGTGTACCTCGTCGATACCAACGTGCTCTCGGCCGGCGCGCCGACCAAGGCCGTTCCGGCCGTCGCACTGATCGACTGGATGGACCGGAACAGCGCGGGGCTCCACCTCTCGGTCGTCACGATCGCCGAGATCGAGGACGGCATCGCGAAGAGCCGCAGGGACGGTGCCGCGCGCAAGGCCGAGCGCCTCGCGGCGTGGCTGGAGACCTTGCTGCACCTGTACGCCGCCAAGGTCCTCCCGATCGACCTCGCCGTCGCGCGCCACATCGGCGGGTTGTCCGATCTGGCGCGCGGGCAGGGGCACGCGCCCGGCTTCGCGGATCTCGCGATCGCCGCCACCGCGCGCTGCAACGGCTGGACGGTCCTGACCCGGAACGTGCGGCACTTCGCGCCGCTCGGCGTTCCCGCCTGCGATCCCTTCGTCGCGCTGCCGGCCGATGGGCGGTGACGGCGTCGCGCCCGTCACCGCGGGGCCGCGGCGGCGTGCCGATCGCGGCGGGACTATCGGGACGGTGTGCAGAACTCGGCCGTGAGACCGGCGAAGGCCGCCCGCAGGAAGGCGTCCACGGGACGGTCGCCGCCCGCCTGGATCCAGGCCTCGATCGCCAAGCGCATCGCACCGAGCGACGCCATGGCGACGAGGCGCAGCGGGGCGCTGCGGACGGGATCCGGCCAGCGCTCGATCAGCGCGGCATGCAGGGCCTGCTCGTGCAGGCCGTAGGCCGCCTGCTTGCGGGCCTTCAGGGTCTCGCTGGACCGCATGACGCGATCGATACTGATGAACTCCTGGGTCCGGAAACCCGTCGACAGCGCCAGCAGGGCGTCCCGGACGGCCTCGACCGGGACCTTGCCCTCCGGCTGGGCCAGGACGGCCTTGCGCAGCGCCGCGCCGAAGCCGCGCATCTGCCAGTCCAGCAGGATCTCTTCCTTTGACTTGAAGTAGTAGAAGAAGGTTCGACGCGAGATGCCGGCCGCCTCGGCGATCGCGTCCAGGGTCGTCGCCTCGTAGCCGTGCCGGCTGAACAGCCGCAGGCCGGTCTCGGCGATCCGTTCCAGTGTCTCCTGCCGTTTTCGCGCGCGCAGGCTGCCGGGCTTCGGTGGCGGGCTCCCCATGCCGGCGTTGTGACATGCGATTCCGCACTTGCAAAGTTGCACGCGGTGCAATTATATTTTTACACCGAGTGCGATTTTGATGCGCGGTCTCGGGACGCGGTGCGGAGTCCGGTCGGGCGCCCGCCCCTTCCTGCCGATATCGGCAGCCTCGTTCGCCGTCGGGGCCTCCGTCGGCGAACGGAATTCGGTTGGCGCGCGCCGGCGGGCGAGGGCGCGTCGTGATCGGGCTGCGGCCGGCGATGCGCGGCTCTGCGAACCCTCCTGGCTCCCCTCCTCTCGCGAAAGCCCTCCTCATGCCCGAGTCTTCCGGTCCGACAGCGGCACGGCCGTTGCCCAACCGTCGGCAGGTTGGCGCCATGCTGCTGGGAACCCTGGCCGCGGGTGTGACGCGGCCGGCCGCGGCGGAGCCCGTCGTCGAGGACGTCCGGATCGTCGACTTCGACTGGGTCGACGGCGCGCGCCAGCGACCTGTGCCGGTACGCCTGTACTGGCCGAACACGTCGTCGCTCCGGCGCCGCGTCCCGCTGGTCGTGTTCTCGCACGGTCTCGGACAGTCCCGAACCGGCTACAGCTATCTCGGACGGCACTGGTCGTCCCACGGGATCGCGAGCCTGCACCTGCAGCACGTCGGCAGCGACAGCTCCGTCTGGACCGGCAATCCCCTGGCCCTGCTCGACCGGATCGAGCGGGCGGCGCAGGAACGGGAGGCGATCGCCCGGGCGCGCGACCTGCGCTTCGCCCTGGACCGCCTCCTCGTTCAGGACGGGGGCGCCTTCGGAGACCGGATCGACCCGCGCCGGATCGTGGCGGCCGGACATTCCTACGGCGCCAACACGACTCTGATCGCCGCGGGTGCGCGCGTCGTCCGTGACGGGCACGCCCTTCAGGCGCGGGATCCGCGGATCGCGGCCGGGATCGTGATCTCGGCGCCGCCCTTCTACGGCGAGCGCGACCTGCGGGCCGTCCTGGGCGCCGTCGAGATCCCGACCCTGCACGTGACGGCGACCGAGGATGTCATCCAGCTGCCCGGTCGCACCTCGCCGTTCAGCGACCGCCTCGCCGTGTACGAGGCGATCGCGACGCCCCGGAAGTCCTTGGCGGTCTTCCAGGGCGGCTCGCACAGCATCTTCACCGACCGTCCTCTCACGGGCGGTCTGAACCTGAACCCGCAGGTCAAGGCGGCGACCGCCGCCGGGACGCTGGCCTTTCTCGACCTCGCCTTCCGCGGCGATCCGGAGCCGCTGCGCGCGTGGTCCTCGACCTGGCGACCGATCCTCGCCGTCGCGCCCGCGGGCTACGCGGGCGCGACGCTGGCGCAACCCGCGATAGCGACCCGCGGAAAGGACCGGACGCGCGCCCAGCCCGGGGAGCCGCTCTGACAGGCCGCTCGTCGCGCCCCCTGGCGGCTGAGGTCAGGAGCCCGGCCTCCTCCGCGAGGTCGGTGTACGGGGTCGGCGCCTCGGGTCAGGTCGCTTCGCGCGCCGTCAGGGTGCGGTCGACCAGCTCGAGGATCCGCTCCCGGTCCAGCGCGGTCCCGAACAGGATCCGGTAGAGGATCGGAGAGACGACCCCGTCCAGCACCGCCTCGGGGTCCGGGAAGGCCTCGCCGCGGGCCACGGCCCGATCCGCGATGATCGCGATCTGATCGCGGGTGAAGCTGCAGCATCGCTGGGCACAGTTCGCGTCCGCCGCCGCCAGGACGTCCCGGATCATCTCCCGCCCCGGTGCGGACGACATCTCGTCCGCGTACTGCTCCGCCCACGCCTCGAGATCGGTCCGGCCGCTCCCGGTATCGGCCGGCTCGCCGTCGGGACGGAGCCGCTCGACCGCGACATCGGCCAAGAGCTCGGCGAGCGTGCCCCACCGGCGGTAGATCGTCGACGGCGTCACGCCGGCCGCGGCGGCCACCAGGGGCACCGTGATTTCCGAACGGTCCGTCGTGGTCAGGAGCGCGCGCACGGCCGCCTGAACCGAGGTCTGCACCCGCGCGCTGCGGCCGCCCGGACGCGGCCCTTGCCTCGTCGTCATCCTGCACTCTGCCATCTGGGGCGCCACAAACGCAAAGATATTGCGTTTGTGGCGCGGAGGGCCTACGCATCAAACGCAACGGATTAGCCTTTAGGTTCGCCAATGACCAGGGACCGCAAGCTGAAAGTTGTGGCTGTCGCGGGCAGCGGCACGCTGTTCTTCCACGCGGCGGTGCTCGGCACCTTCCTCGCCGCGTCCGCCGCTCCGACGCCGCTGTACCGGTTCTACCAGGAGACCTACGCGCTCTCCCCCGTGCTCACGACCGCGGTGTTCGCCGTCTACGCGCTGGCGCTCCTCAAGGCGCTCCTCGTCGCCGGGTCGATCTCGGACCATCTGGGCCGACGGCCGGTGATCTTCGGCGCGCTGCTCCTCGAGCTGGTGGCGATGGCCCTGTTCACGACGGCCAGCGGGGCGTGGGGACTCATCGCGGCGCGCTTCGTCCAGGGCGTGGCGACCGGCATCGCGGCGAGTTCGCTGGGCGCCGCGCTCGTCGACGTCAACCGGGCGCGGGCCCAACTCGTGAACGCGATCATGCCGCTGATCGGGATGGCGGCGGGCGCGCTCGGAACCAGCGCCCTCGTGCAGTACGGCCCGCACCCTCTCCACCTCGTCTACGCGATCCTGGGCGCGGTGTTCGCCGCGCAGGCCGCTCTCCTCTGGCTCACGCCCGAGACCGGCGAGCGCCGCGCGGGCGCCCTGCGGGCCCTGAGGCCGCGCGTCGTGGTTCCGCCACAGGCCAGGCGGCCGCTGGCCGCGATCACGCCGACCAACATCGCGACCTGGATGCTCGGTGGCTTCTACCTCTCCATCGTTCCCTCGCTGGTCGTCGCCGCGACGGGCAGCCGGACCCCGTTGACGAGCGGCGTCATGGTCGCGGCCCTGATGGTCGCCGGCGCCTTCGCGGTCCTCCAGCGGCGCGGCCGGGACGCCGCGGCCAACCTGACGATCGGGACGCTCGCCATGACCGCCGGTCTCGTCATCGTGCTCGCCGGCATGCACGGCGGGAGCGTGCCGGTCCTGATCGGCGGGACCCTGGTCGGCGGGGCCGGCTTCGGGACGAGCTTCCTCGGCGCCCTCGGCACGATCGTCCCGCTGGCGAAGCCGGGCGAGCGGGCGGAGCTCCTCGCGAGCTACTACGTCGAGAGCTACCTGGCGTTCAGCCTCCCGGTGATCTGTGCCGGGTATCTCGTGCGCCGGATCGGCTACGTGACGACCGCCGACCTCTACGCGGCCGCGATCCTCGCCATGAGCGCAGCCGGGTTCCTGGCGCGGCGGGCACTGACGTCGCGACGCGTCTCGCCTGGCTGACGCACCCTGCCTGCGGCGCTCCGGTCGGGTCCGCGTCCCGGACGGGCACCGAAGCCGGCCGCCGGGCGCTGAGAGCCCTCGCGCGATCGCGCCGCCAACAGCCGTCGTGCCGGCCGGGGCGATCCCGGCGCGACCGTCCCGGCCCGGCCGCGTTAACCCGGATCAACGTCGCGCGAACGGGACGGCCGGGTTCGGCACGCTCCCGGGACGCGGAGCCGAGCGGAGGCATCATGCGAGACTTCACCGTCGCCTGGGACGCGAACCGGCTGGCCTGGGTGCGGGAGCGCGTGCGGGCCTACCGCATGCCGCGCCTGCCGACGGGGGCCGGCTGGCGCTACGGCTGCGATCCGGACGTCCTGGCCGACCTGTGCGCCCACTGGCTCGACGGCTTCGACGAGGCCGCGGCCGCGGCCGAGCTCAACCGCTTCCCGCAGATCCTGGCCCGCGTCGAGGATCTCGACCTGCACGCCGTCCACGTCGTCGGCGAGGCGGAAGGCCGGCGCCCGCTGCTGCTGATCCACGGCTGGCCGGGTTCGATCTACGAGTTCTGGTCGGTGATCGAGCCCCTGGCCTTCCCGTCGCGCCACGGCGGGCGGCCGGAGGACGCGTTCGACCTCGTGATCCCGGCGCTGCCCGGCTTCGGCTTCTCGGGCAAACCCGCCGCGCCGATCGGCGCGCGCAGCACGGCGCGGCTGTTCGATCGCCTGATGCGCGAGACTCTGGGCTACCCGCGCTACCGGGTTCAGGGCGGCGACTGGGGCGCCGGGGTCGCGGCCTGGCTCGGTCTCGACCACGCCGCGTCGCTGGAGGCGATCCACCTGAACTACCTGCTGGTGCAGCCCGATGCCGAGCCGGAGAGCGCGGCGGAGCGGGCTTGGCAGAAGCAGGCCGGAGCCACCCAGCAGGCGCTCGGGGCCTACGCGCAGCTGCAGGGCACCAGGCCGCTCTCGCTCGGCTACGCCATGGCGGACGAGCCGGTGGCGCAGCTGGCGTGGCTGGTCGAGCGCTTCCACGACTGGGCCGACTTGCGGGAGCGGCCCTTCGCGCAGGTCTTCACGAACGATCAGCTCCTGACCAACGCCCTGCTCTACATCCTCACCGATTCCTTCGCGACGGCGACGTGGTTCTACGCCGGCGCGCAGCAGGAGGGCGTGCGCCGGATGCCGCCGGGGCGGCGCGTCACGGTGCCGACGGCCTTCGCGGCCTACCCGGATCCGCGCACGCCCGCGCCGCCGCGAGAGTGGCTGGAGCGCGGCTACGCGGTCTCGCGCTGGCAGACGATGCCCCGCGGCGGCCATTTCGCCGCCATGGAGGCGCCGGACCTGTTCGTCCGGGACCTGCGGGACTGGGGCCGCGGCTGACGGCGTCGTCCCGCCGCATCGCGGGCTCAGCCGGACCCGGCGGCACGAACCGGATCCTCTAGATCAGCGCGTAGCCCGCCCCGTCCCGCTCGATCCGCCCGCGGGCGGCGAGGTGCATCCCGGTCACGCTCAGGCCCTCCGCCGCCGCGCGGTCGAGGATGCGCCGGCGGGTCGCGATCGCCTCCGCCGGATCCGTGTCCCAGATGACGGTCCAGTCCGGGTGCGGCATCTGCAGGAGTCGCGAGTGGATGACGTCGCCCCAGATCAGCAACCGGTCCGCCCCGTCCGCGATCAGCACGCCCATGTGACCCGGCGTATGGCCGGGGAGCGGCAGAGCGCGGATGCCGGGGGCGAGCTCCGCCTCGCCCGCGACGCGGCGGATCCGGTCGCCATAGGCGGCGAGCACGGCCTGCGCCGTCTCGAACATCGGCCGCAGGGCGTCGGGCGCGCCGGCCCGCGCTCCCGCATCCGACCAGTAGGCGACCTCGCGCTCCTGCACCACGAGCTCGGCGTTCGCGAACCGCGCCAGGCGGCCCGGCGTCAGGAGACCGCCCGCGTGGTCGGCGTGGAGATGGCTCAGCCAGATGGTCTCGACCTGATCGGGCCGCACGCCCTCCGCCGCCAGCGCGGCGGTCACCCGGTTGAAGTCCGGTCCGAAGACGGTGCCGCAGCCCGCGTCGAGCAGCCAGTGGCGCGCGCCGCGCCGGATCAGGAAGGCGTTGACCGGCTCCGGCGACGGACCGTCCCCGGCAAGACCAGCCCCCTGCAACAGAGCCCGTCCGGCCGGGCTCTCGGCCGCGGGCATCATCCGCGGCTCCAGCGGGAACAGCCCGTCGCGCAGGGGTGTCACGGTGAAGGCGCCGACCCGGTAGGGCGGGGTTCCGGTCGCGGCCGCGCCGGGGCGGTGCAGGCCGAGCGGCAGCAGGGCGGCGGCGGCGAGCAGGCTGCGGCGGGACAGGTGAGAGGCCATGGCGGGCTCCGCGGGAGACGAAACGCCGCCATCCTGCGAGGCGTGCGGGGCGCGGGCCAGGGACGTCCTCCCGCCCGCGACCGGGCATTCTTCCCGCGCTGGCTCGGCGCGGCTTGCGCGCCGGGACGTTCCCGGTGCCAAATCGCCGCGTCGCTTCGAGCCCGGCCGTTTCGCCCCCATGAGCCTGCCCGCGCATCTCGGCCTACGCCTCCTCGTGGTCGCCCTCCTGTGCCTGGCCGGAGCGGTCGCCTGGACCGGCTTCGCCGCCCAGGCGAGCCTGCAGCGGGAGGCCGCGACCTCGGCGGAGCGGATCGCCGCGCAGCTCGCGCGTCAGCCGGGTCTCGGCAGCGCCGGTCCGGTCGCGATGCCCGCCGCGCCGCCGCAGCCCGCACCGGCCCTCCTCACCATCCTCCCGGGGATCTGCGCCGACATCCAGCTCGGCGTCGAGTTGCCGCGGCGCGTCTGCGGCGACTGGGATGGCCTCGACGCCGCCCCCGCGTGGTTCCGGGAGGCGGTTACGGGGGACGCCGCGGCCGCGCCGACGATCCGCGCGATCGTCTTCCGCGAGCGCACGATCGGCAGCGTCACCGCCTGGCCCGATCCGATCGCCGCGGCGGCCCGCGTCTGGCAGCGGGTGCGTCTCGCGGGCGGGCTCGCGCTCGCTCTGACGGCGGCGACACTGCTCCTCAACTGGCTCGCGGTCATGCGCCTCGTCGCGCCCGCCGGGCAGATCGTGCGCGGGCTGGCGAGGCTCGACGCGGCCCGGACCCGGTCGCCGCTGCCGCGCTTCGCCGCCGCCGAGTTCGACCGGATCGCACGCGCCTGCGATGACCTCGCCGACCGGCTCGCCCGCGCGGAGGCCGCGCGCGCGGAGCTGATGCAGCGGCTCGTCACGGTGCAGGAAGAGGAGCGGCAGGCGCTCGCGCGGGACCTGCACGACGCCTTCGGCCAGTGCCTCGCCGCCGCGGGCGCCCGGGCGGCCGCGATCGAACTCGCCGCGCCCGACGACCGCGAGGATCTGCGCGCGGACGCGCGCGGCATCGAGGCCGTCCTCGCCACCATGCGGGAGAGCCTGCGCGGGGCGCTGGCGCGCCTCGAACTGCCCGACCTCGCCGAGACCGGGCTGGAGGACGCGCTGCGGGGCCTCGTGGCGGATTGGCGGGCGCAGCTCAGGTCCGGCCCGGCCCTTCATCTCGACGTGGCCGGCGACCTCGCCGACATGCCCGTGACCGTGTCGGCGAGCCTCTACCGCATCGCGCAGGAGCTCCTGACCAACGCCCTCCGCCACGGGCGTCCGAGCCGGATCTTCCTGCGGGTCGTCCGGACGGAGACCGGAACGCGGACGGTGACGCTCACGCTGGACGACGACGGCAAGGGCGATGTCTCGCGCACGGCCTCCGGCACGGGCCGCGGCCTCGTCGGCATCCGCGCGCGACTCGCCGCCCTCGGCGGCAGCTTCACGCTGACCGGCACCGGCAGCGGGATCCGCGCCTGCGCGACCGTCCCGACCGCGGTCTGAGGCGTCTCATGCCCACGTCCATCCTGCTCGTCGACGACCATCCCGTGGTGCGCGAGGGCTATCGCCGCCTGATCGAGCGACAGCCGGGACTCGTTGTGACGGCGGAGGCGGCGAGCGCGGCGGAGGCCTACCGCCAGTACAAGGCGCACGGGCCGGATCTCGTGATCCTCGACCTGTCGCTTCCCGGGCCGAGCGGCATCGAGGCCATCCGGCACATCCGCCAGTGGGACGGGGCGGCCCGCATCCTGGTCTTCAGCATGCGCACCGGGGCCGTCGTCGCGCGCCGAGCCTTCGCCGCGGGGGCGTGCGGCTACGTCACCAAGGCGAGTCCGCCGCGCGCGTTGCTGGCGGCGGTGGCGGCCGTGCTGCGCGGCGAGCGGGCGATGAGCGCCGACATCGCCCACGCCATCGCCCAGGACGAGGTGGCGGGCGGGCGCTCGGCCGTCGACGCGCTGAGCCCGCGGGAAGTCGAGATCCTGAGCCTGACCGCGGGGGGGATGACGGCGCAGGCCGTGGCCGAGGCCCTCTGCTTGAGCCTGAAGACGGTGCACAACAACCTGTCCGGGATCCGCGCCAAGCTCGGTGCCCGAACGGATGCACACCTCGTCTGGATCGCCGTGGGCGCCGGGCTCGTGTGCCCGCCCGAAGAGCTGGCCGGCAGGGCGTGACGGGGACCGCGCGCACTTGTCTGAGTGACGGATGATCCTTCCCGACATCCATCGCTGAACTGCGCGCCGCGTTTAATCCGCGCCGATGCGTGCGTGAGGGCACTCCGCGATTGCATGTCACCATCTACTTTGTCATCGCGGCACGAAATGATGCGTGAAGTCACGGTTGGTGATTTTACCGAGACTGCGGATTAAACGACGATTACATGGAGAGGGCGTCGCTGCTCTTGGTCGGCGCGGTGCGCAGGTCGCGGGCCGGCGGGGAGCACCCGCGCACCGATGGCAGCGTGGTCGATCGTGGATCTCCCGTCGGTCGTCGGCTCTCGCCCCGCGGACGAGGCGCGCATCACCGCGCAGGCAGATCGGATCGGAGATTGAATCGGGAGGCTCGCCATGACTGTCGGACAAGCGATGACCCGTGGAGCGATCATCGGCCTGATCGCGCCGTTCATCTGCATCCATGCGGCGCTGGCAGCCGCGTTCACGGGGACGGGCGGCGGCCCTGAGACCACGATCAACGCGCCGTACCGCTCGTCGGTGGGGCAGACGGTGCCGCCCGGCGCGGGGGCCGCGCCGCTGCACGATCCGCGCGAGCGGACGCGACGGCAGAAGGACCTCGACGCGGTCCTCGGCAGCGTCTGCGACAAGTGCTGACGCCGTCGCGACAGGTCCGCCTCGAACATCGACCGACACGAACGGGAACGAGCCTTTGCGTCCTCCGCACGACATCCGAATTCTCAGCCAGGTGCGCTGCCACCTCGGTGAAGGACCGAGCTACGATCCGCGCACCGGGACGGCGTGGTGGGTCGATATCCTGGAAGCGCGCCTGTTCGAGAAGCCGATCGCCAGCGCCCAGAAGGCGCTCGTCCACGTCCTGCCCGTCCAAGTCAGCGACATCGCGGCGATCGACGGCGCCCACCAGCTGCTCTCGGCGGAGGACGGTCTCTACGTCCGGTCGATCCGGGACGGGGACATCCGGATGCTCTGCCCCCTCGAGGAGGATCTGCACGACAACCGGTCCAACGACGGCCGCGTCCATCCGAGCGGCGCGCTGTGGATCGGCACGATGGACCGCGACGCCACCAAGGGGCGCGGCTCGATCTATCACGTGGCCGGCACGAAGGTGCACCGCCTCTTCGGCGGCCTGACGATCCCCAACGGCATCAGCTTCTCGCCGGACGGCGCCACCGGCTACTTCGTCGATACCGACGTCGGCGTGCTTCACCGCGTCCCGCTCGATCCGAGGACCGGGCTGCCGCGGGGACCGGTCGAGATCCATTTCGACCACCGCGGCGGCGAGGGCGCGATCGACGGCGCCGCCGTGGATGCCGAGGGCCTGATCTGGACGGCGCGCTTCGGCGCCGGCTGCCTCGACGCCTACAGCCCCGCGGGCGAGCGGGTCCGCACCGTGTCGGTGCCGATGCGGCAGCCGACCTGTCCGACCTTCGCGGGACGCGATCTCGACCGCCTGCTGGTCACGTCCGCCTACGAGGGCATGGACGTGGCGGACCGCGCCGAGGATCCGGAGCATGGCCGGACGATCCTGATCGACGTGGGCGCGCGGGGGCTGCTGGAGCCGGCCTTCCGGCTCTGCGCCTGACCAGGCCGGACCGCGGTTCTCGCCCGCCCTCAGCCGGCGCGTCGAAGCGCAACACCCAGGAGACTCCATGACCGACGCGGGCGAGCGCCCCTATCAGCCGATCGAAGCCTACGCCCTCCTGAGCAACTGCGAGGGATGCGCGCTCGTCGCCCGCGACGGATCGATCGACTGGGCCTGCCTGGAGCGCTTCGACGCCGACCCGGCCTTCTCCCGGCTGCTCGACCACCGGCGCGGCGGCCATTTCTCCATCCGCCCCGAGGGGCGGTACGAGACGGCGCGGCAGTACCTGAGCCGCAGCAACATCTTGGAGACCACCTTCACCACCCCGGACGGCTTCGTGACCCTGCACGACTTCATGGTCGGGCCGGAGGGCGGCCCGCACCGGCCGCTCCTGGTCCGGCTCGTCAGCGGTGTGTCGGGCCGTGTCCCGATGGTGGTCGTCTACCGGCCGCTGGCGGGCTTCGCCGAGTCCTTCGCGCCGCCGGAGATCGCGGGCGGCCGGGTGACGGCACCGGGATGCCCGGGCCTCGTCGCGGATGTCGAACTCGTGCGGGACGGCGCCGGGGCCGCCGCGCGGTTCGTCCTCGAGGGCGGGCAGGCGCGGAGCTTCAGCATCTACGGCGATGCCCTGCCGGACGCCCCGCCGGACGCGCGCGCCCTGATGGAGCGGACGCGCAAGGCTTGGGTGCTGTGGACGCAGGACGCCGCCTACACGGGACCGCTCGCCGATGAGCTGCTCCCGGTCGGCGCTCGTGCTCAAGGCGCTGACATACGCGCCCACCGGCGCGATGGTCGCGGCGGCCACGACCTCCCTCCCCGAGGAGATCGGGGGGATCCGCAACTGGGATTACCGTTTCTGCTGGATCCGCGACGCGTGCCTGTCCTTCTACGTCCTGAAGAAGTTCGGCATGCTGCGCGAGGCCGAGGCCTTCTTCGGGTTCGTATCCGACCTCTGCGCGCGGGCGGAGGGGCGGCTGCGGCCGCTCTACAGCGTCTCGGGCGAGGCCGACCTCGCCGAGACCACGATCGCGCATTTCGAGGGCTGGCGGGGCAGCGCGCCGGTGCGGGCCGGCAACGAGGCCGCCGAGCAGCATCAGGCCGACGCGTACGGGCAGGTGCTCGACCTGCTCTACCTCTACACACGCCTGGGCGGCACGCTCCCGGAGGCGATGCTCGGGCACGGCGCCCGGCTGGCCGACATCTCCGCCGCGCACTGGCACCGCCCCGACGCCGGTCTCTGGGAGCCGCGCAAGCCCGAGCAGCGCTACCTCCACGCGGCGATCATGAACTGGGTCGCCCTGGACCGGGCGATCCGCCTGTTCGGCCCGCGCGAGACGTGGTGCCGGGAGCGCGACCGTATCGTCGCCTGCGTGAACGGCCCGGGGATCCACCGGGACGGCTACTACCCGCAATATCTCGGCGGTGACGACGTCGACGCCGCCCTGCTGATGGCGCCCCTGGTCGGCTTCCCGGTCGACGAGGCCGCCTTCGCCCGGACCGTGGACGTCGTCATCGAGCGCCTCGGCCACGGCCACCTCGTCTACCGCTACCGGAACGACGACGGCCTGCCCGGCCACGAGGGCACCTTCCTGCTCTGCGCCTTCTGGCTGGTCGACGCGCTGCTCTGGCTCGGCCGGGACGCGGAGGCGCGGCTGCGCTTCAACGCCCTGCGCGCCCTCCAGAACGACGTCGGCCTCTACGCCGAGGAGGTCGCGCCGGACGGCGCTTTCCTGGGGAACTTCCCCCAGGCCTTCAGCCATCTCGGCTTCATCCACAGCGCCCTGATGCTCGACCTGTTCGACCACGGCGGTCGCGCGGCGGTGCAGGGCACCTACGCCGACCGGTCCCTGCGCGAGACGGCGCTGCGCCGGACACCGACCCTGGGCGGCCCCGACTGATCGCCGCCCGCCATCCGCCCGTCCGCTGTCGCCACCCCTCATTCAGCGCAGGAGTGCCCATGTCCCGATCGAGCCGTCACGAAGCCCGTCTCCTGAGCGTGGACGAGGCCGATCTCGTCGCGCGCTCGCATCACCCCAGGCTCGGTGAGGCCGATGACGGCGGCTTGGCGGAGCTGGTCGCGCGTCTTCGGGCAAGCCGCGACCGTGCGCGGGATATCTCCCGCCGGCAGCGCCGCGAGCTGCGCGGCAAGGCCGCCCCGTCCGGCGCGCGCGCCGCGACCGACAATACCGGGACCCGCCGGAAGGCCGCGGTGCTGGCAGCCGCGGTGAAGCGCGCCAGCAAGGAGAGCGAGCGCAGGCGGAACGCCCGGGCGCGCGGTCGCCTGGTCACGAGCTCCCGCAGGGCGCTGGCGATGAAGCAGGCCGCCGGCGATCACGGTCTCGCGCGACCGACCTCGCGCACCGCGCACGATGGCATGCAGGCCGTTCCGAACGACGGCCTCGCGCCGTCGGGCGCCCTCGACAGCGCGGGACACGAGATCGCGCGGCGGCGCGGCGGCGGTCCGCGGTAGCGCCAGACCCGGACGGCCGCCGCGGGCGCTCCGGGCTCGGCCCTTGCACACCGGCGTCGGCTTCCGCGCCATCTCACCGGTAGCGGACGGGCCGGATCCGCGGCGCGCCTCTCTTCCGGCCGCGGCCGGTCACGGGCGCGGACCCCCGCCTCGCGGTGAGCGTCGGTGCGGATCCCGCGAGGTCCCTGTCGCGGCTCTCACGCGAACCTCGCGGACGCGCCCGTCATGGAGCGACAGGAGACGTCGGTCCTGGCAGGGTGGGATCCGATCGTGGCCCCGGGCCGTAGCGGAGCGTGCACCGACCGGTGCGCGCATGAGGATGTTGTCGATGCGGGGCGCCGCGCTGATTTTCGGGACACTTCTCGTCATCGCGACCTTCGTGTGGTTCATGTACTTCGTCCCCCTGGGATGTGCGATGAACACGACGGGGTGCCGGGAGACCTTCTCGGTCTGGAGCGGCGGCGGCCTGGTCCATTTCTGGGCGCCGCTCCTTGTCGCAGGCGCGGCGATCCTTTTCGGATTGTCCGGCTCTAGGTAGATCGGCGGTATTCGCGCATTGCGAGGCAGGGCCGCCGACGCTCCGGTCGTCGACGGGATCTGGTCAGCGGCGACGAGAGAGTCGTCGATGAACCTCTAGACGGCCGTGCAGCCGTTCAGGTGATCCTGCCCCTGGTCAGGGGTCAGCTTGCCGGCGGGACCGGGCCGTGCGAGGTGTCGCCCGCGACGATGCCTGACGTGAGTTGATCCACTGATCGCATGAGCCTCGCCGTCGACCCGACCCGCGCCCGGACCCCGAGGACCGCCGATCTGCACCGCGGCTATCGCGGCCGGGAGGGCGACCGACGGTCCGCGCGGGATGCCGGTCGATACCAGTCTCGGCGTCGGACAATCCCCGCGACCCGGCGAAAACGCGACTGGGCCGCCCATCGCAACATCGTGCCGGCGCCTGCCGGAGGAACCGCGTCCCGCGAGGCGGGACCGTTCGCCAAGACAGGGGATGTCCGGGAATGATCATCTGGTCCGGCTGGGGAATGCTGACGGCGCTGATCGCGGCGGCGGGCCTGATCGGCAGCGTGCTGCTCGATCCGGCGCTCGCCCGCCTGGGCGTCCCGACGCCCACGGGCGTCATCCTGGTGTGGGTGGTGGCGGCCGGCTTCAACTGGTGGCTCGGCACCCGGCTGAACGGCCGGCCGGGCCGCGAACTGCTCGACCCGCGCACGGGGCAGACAGTGATCCTGCGCCCGCGCCACACCCTGTTCTGGATCCCGATGCAGTACTACTCCGTGCTCATGGTTCTGCTCGGTCTGCTCGCCGTGATCGGCGCGATGCACGCCGGCTCGCCGGGCCGGCCTGTCTGATGGGCGAGCGCCGCGCCGCGGGTGCGCGGCCGCGACCTCTCCGAGGCCTCTCCGGCGCTCGACGCCGCGGCGCAGGGATGAAGCCCGTGGCGGTCCTAGGGGCAGTCCGGAGCGTCCGGAATCGCGTCGAAGGCCTGCGGTCCCGGCTGTGCTCGGGGGCGGACGACGACGCGGACCGTGACCCGGCAGTCACCCGCCCGGACGCGGTAGCGCTCCCCGTCGACGCGTTCGACTGCATCGATCGGACGCGATCCCAGCACCCGCGCGGCCGCCTCCGCGACGGCCTGGACTTCACGCACGCGTTGCCAGGACGGCGGCAGGGCTGCCTGGGCGGTCGTCGGAAGCAGCGCGAGCCCCGTCGCGCTTAGCCAGCGACGCGCGGCCATCATGCCCGGGCCTCCCGGGTCCTGGCGGGAGCCGACACCGGCGCCGGGACAGCCGCCCGGATCGGCCGGACCGCGAAGAGCCGAAGGCGTCGGCGCGTGGGCGTCTCTCCGTTCATGCGGCGGGGACGAACCTCAGCGGACCGCGAAGACGGAGGCCGGCGCCCCGTAGCGCCGGTCCCAGCCTTCCCACGCGACGTCGGTCGGTCCCACGGCGAAGTCGACGACCCGCCAGCCGTTTCCGTCCTGGCGCAGCAGCGCGGCGTAGTCGTTCGAGTCCAGATCGTCCGCGGCGCGAGGGAGGGGGCGGCCGTCGGGCCGCTGCATCTGCGCGAACAGGAAGGCCCAGGGGCCGACTTGGTTCAGGGCGTGCACGACGAACTGCACCGGCTGTCCCCGCCCGGTCTCCGCGGGGCCCCGGGCGACATCGAGCAGGGCGCGCCGCGCCGCGCCCTGCGGGGTCTCCGTCCCGGCCTGTGCGGGCTGTCGCGTGCCGTCGCCGCAGGGCTGCCAGGTTCTCTGGGCGCCCGTGTCGGCCGGGCGTCCGTAGCACCAGCCCGCGGCGGCGAGCCGGCGATCGAGGCCGTCGCGCCGTTCGCAGGCCGCCTGCGTGCGCGGATCGTCGCCGGAGCCGCCGCGGCAGAGACCGTTGGCCGTGGTCCAGTCCCGGAGAAGCGCCGCCACCGGATCGGCGCGCGTCGCCGTCGGCGCCGCGATCATCAGGGCGCAGAGCGCGCCGACGCGCCGTGTTCGCCGCGTCCGGTCTCTCCGGCTCGCGCAGGGCGCGCGGCCATCACCGGGGAGGCCGCCATCGGCCCGCGCGACGGCGTGGCGGGCCGAAGCAGCGGATCCGCGCGTCTCCGCACCGGCGTCACCCGACCGCGCGCCAGTGCCCGGACCGCCGATGGACCTTCCGTGTCCCCCTGTCATGCCCTGAAATCCCTGCCTGCGCCGGTCTCACGTCAGCCTTGAGCAGACCAGACCGAGTTCCGCGCGTCCCGCGCGGGCCGATCGGCACGATCGTCGCGCTCATGTTGGGCACGCGGCGAGACCTGTCGAGGGGATCGGCGCCGCCGCGGGTCAGAGCGCGCGCCTCCGCGGCGCTGCACGGCCGGGTGGCGATCCCACCGCCGGCACCGCCGAGACGGGAGCGTCCCGCCGCGGAGAGCCGCGCTCGTCGCCGGCAACCCGTCGCGCCGGACGCTGTTGGGTCCCCGGGAGTGGTTTCCGTATGGCGCGTCGCATCCTGATCACCGGCGCCAGCATCGCCGGCAACACGGTGGCCTGGTGGCTCGCCCGCAGCGGCTTCGACGTGACCGTCGTCGAGCGCGCGCCCGCCTTCCGGGACGGTGGGCAGAACGTCGATGTGCGCGGCGTCGGTCGCACGGTGCTGCGCCGGATGGGTCTGGAACGGGCCGCCCTCGCCAGCGGCACCGGCGAGGAGGGCACGGCCTGGATCGACGGCCGGGGACGGGTCGCCGCGCGGTTCGACGTCGCCGGGGCTGAGGGTGATGGCCCGACCGCCGAGATGGAGATCCTGCGCGGCGACTTAGCGCGCCTTCTCTACGAGCCGGCCCGGGAGCGGGCCCGCTACCGCTTCGGCGACCGTGTGGCCCGCCTCGCGGAGGACGGGGACGCGGTCGCCGTCACCTTCGCGGGCGGCGAGACGGAACGCTACGACGCGGTGGTCGTGGCGGAGGGCGTCGGCTCATCGACCCGCGAGCTCGTCTTTCCCGGAGAGAACGCGCCGCGCTGGATGGATCTGACCATCGCGTACTTCACGATTCCCAGAATCCCCGGCGACGACCGGATGTGGCGCTGGTTCAACGCCACGGGCGGCCGCAGCATCTCGCTGCGGCCGGACCGACACGGCACGACGCGCGCGATGCTGACGCTCCGTCAGCCGCCCGGCGGCGAGCAGGACTGGGATATCGCTCGCCAGAAGGCGTTCCTGCGGGCGCGGTTCGCCGGCGCCGGGTGGCAGGCCGGGCGCGTCGTGGCGGGCCTGGACGCGACGGACGATTTCTACCTCGACGTCCTGCGCCAGGTGAGGATGAAGCGCTGGTCGTCTGAACGCGTCGTGCTCACAGGCGACGCGGCCTGGTGCGCGACGCCCCTCGCGGGCATCGGCACGACGCTGGCCGTCACCGGCGCCTGCGTGCTGGCCGGTGAGCTGGCGCGCGCCGACACGGTCGCGGCGGGCTTTGCGGCTTACGAGCGGGTCATGCGCCCGTATGTCGAGAGGGCGCAGGGTGTCCCGAAGCTCGCGCCGAAGCTCATGAACCCGCGCACGCGGATCGGCATCCGTCTCCTTCACGCGGCCCTGAACGTCGCGAGCAGGCCCGCCGTTCGCCGCGTCACCGCGAAGCTGTTCGATGGGCGCTCCGAGGAGCCCGATGTCTCCGCTTACGTCGGTCGATCGGCCTGAATCGGCTCCTCGGCACACACGCTCCGGGCGGTTCCACATGGAGCGCTCGGATCGCCACGGCTCGGTTCACTGCGGGGTCTGATCTTGGCTCAGGAACGACGGCGTCCGTTGTCGGGGCAGCCTCTCCCGACAAGACCGGCTGTGCCGGCGGGGGAAAGTCCTCCCTAGAATTGTGAGATCAATGTCTGTTGTTTCATGAATCGGATCCCTGTCGGGTCTCGACGCGCGCGAGCATGTCGAGGGCATCACCGATCGCGGCGAACTCCGCGGTGTTGTCGAAGATGCACCACGCGCGTCGGCCGAGGGCCTTGTGCGCTCCGAGGCGCTCGGCCATCCGGGACAGGACGCGCGGTTCGTACGCCGAGTAGTACATGCGCGGCGAGCCGTGGAGCCGATAGTAGACGAGGTCCGGCCAGCCACCGGGCATGCCGGCGTTCCGGACCGGCGCGGGGTCGGCCGCGACACGGGCGATCGCGAGGCCGACGAGCAGGCGGTCGACATCTTCTGTGAACCACGTGGCGTGGCGCGGCTCGCAGACGATGTCGCCCGGGAAGCGCCGCCGGAATTCCGATAGGAAGGTCGCCGCGGACGGGCTGTCGAAGGCCAGACTCGGTGGGAGCTGGAGCAGCAGCGGCCCGAGTTTTGTCCCGAGGCCCGTGACCTCCCCGAGGAAGCGCTCGAGGGGCTCATCCACGCCGATGAGGCGCCGCTCGTGCGTGACCGATCGCGGCACCTTCACGGCGAAGCGGAACCCGTCCGGCACCGCCGCAGCCCATCTCGCGTAGGTCGTCGCCCGATGGGGCCGATAGAAGGCGGTGTTGATCTCGACCGCGGAAAAGCGCTGTCCGTACCGCTCCAGATGGCTGCCCGCCTCTGGGAACTGCGGCGCGTAGGCCTTGGGCAGGCTCCAGCCCGCGGTTCCGACGGCGATGGCGTCTGATGGATGCATGGAATACCGCTCGGGGCCGAAGCCATGCCGGCCCGACCGGCGATCGGTAGACCGGGATCTGCGCGCATGCGAGCGCTCGACGAGGTGTTCGACCGTCTCCCGCAATCCGCGTTCCGGCGACGCTTCCGGCTGGCGATCGCCGATCGGGTCTACCTGCGGGAGAAGGGGCTCCCGACGGTCTTGGACCACGCGCGGGACTTCGTGCGGCGACGCCTCGCGTCCGCCGAGCCGAGGAACGACGGCAAGCAGACGCCCTTTCGCGGTCATCCCGTCTTCACGGCGCAGCACGCGACGGCAACCTGCTGCCGCGGTTGCCTGGCCAAGTGGCACGCGATCCCCGCCGGCCGGGCATTGACCGCCGTCGAGCAGGCCCACGTGGTCGCCGCGATCGCGCGCTGGCTGCGCTCCGAGGACCCCGAGGCCGCCTGAAGCGCGCGCCAGGCCGGGCGGCCGGCGCCACCGAGACGGGGCAAAGTCGGCGTCGCGGACGAACGCCGCGATCCGGTCACTCCCGCCGGGGCGCTTCAGGCCCGGCGGCGTGCCGCTGCCGGTCGCGGCGTCCGGGCCACACGGCCCCGCCGCTTCTCCCGCTCCGCGGGCCGCTTGGCCTTTGCCCCTCCGGCGTTCGCCTCGTCCCTCCCCTGCCCTGGCCGCGCGGCGTGCGCGTCGAGGAAGCGCCGGCACGCGTCGAAGTCCGTCTCCGCGTCCGGCGGGCACGGGATGCCGCGCTGCTGGGCGAGGCTGCGCGCGTAGCCGACCATCGCCGCGCTCGGGCTCCGCCGGCCGTCTGCGCGGCCGGCGTCGTCCTCCTGCCCGGCACGCGGCCCGGCATGGGTGTCGAGGAACGCGCGGCAGACGCTGATGCTGCTCCTGCAGCCACGCGGCAGCGTCACGCCCTTCCGCTCGGCGAGGCTCACGGCGAACGCCACCATGGCCGGCGTCGGCGGCCGCTGGTCGCCCTGACCGGCCGGAATCAGGCTCGGATCGAGGCTGACGGTCGGCGCCTGCGCGATCGCGGCGATCAGGTCGTCGAGGCGGGCGCGGGTGCGCTGGCGGAAGGCGGTCGCGCGCGCGACCGCCTCGGCGCGCGTGGCCGCCCGTCCGATCTCGGCGAGCTCCGCCTCGAACATGGCGCGCCCGACCGGATCTCCGTAGGCCGGGAACACGCTGCGCACCGCGCGGACGAAGGTCAGGCCGACCTCGGTGACCTCGATGGCCGGATCCTTGCCGGTAGACAGCGTGATGTAGCGGCTCTTCAGGAGCTTGGGCAGGATCGTGTCGCGCGTCGCGGCCGTGCCCAGACCCTTCGGCTCGTTCGGGTTGGCGGGGTTTTCCAGGGCGCGCTTGGCGGCCGGATCGTCCACTTGGTCGATCAGCCGGCCCATCACCACCGGCAATTCGCCTCGGGTGATCCGCCGCGGCGGCTCGGTCTTCGCGGTGGCGATCTCCGCCGTCGCGGCGGAGGCGCCCTCGCCGTCGGTCACGAGCGGCAGGCGGGTGGCGGTGGCTTCCGCCTCGCGCTTGGTCTTGCCGGGCACGGCATCCGTTTCGAGCTCGGCCTCGCTGCCGTAGAGCGCGCGCCAGCCCGGCGCGCGCACGACGCTGCCGGAGACGGCGAACCGCCTCACGCCCAGCGGTGTCGCGACATCCGCCGTGACGCTCGTGCGCGCGTCGACCCCGTCGGGCAGGTGCGCGGCGAGATAGGCCTTCGCCACGAGTTCCCACAAGCGGAACTGATCGGTGCTGAGACGGCCGCGCTCGGGCGCCTTGCGCAGGGGCACGATAGCGTGGTGCTCGCCCGGATCCGCGACGTAGTGGCCCTTCAGGCCGCGACGGATCAGCGGCGCAGCGTCGCGCGGAACGACTTTGCTCAGGTCGGTCAGGACGGTTGTGACGGCCGCGATGATCGCGGCGGCATCGCCGGCCTGGCCCTCGGGCAGGTGCTCCGACTCCGTGCGCGGGTAGCTGAGGTACCCCTGATCGTAGAGGTCCTGAGCGATGCCGGCCGTGTGCTGCGGGTCCCAGCCGAACCGCTTGGCGCAGCGTCGCGCCAGGGTGTCCTTCGAGAACAGCCGGGGCGGCGCGCGCCGGACATCCCTGTGCGCGACCGCCAGAGGGCCCGACCACGTCGCCGCGGCGGACCGGATCGTCTCAGCGATCGCCGCATCGAGGATCCGCTCCTTCGGGGCGTGCCAGAGGGTGATCTCCGCGCCTGCATGGGTCCTAAGGTGCAGCGCGACCTTGAAGAAGTCCTGCGGCACGAAGGACCGGATCCGCTCCTCCAAGTCCGCCAGGATGGCGAGGGTCGGCGTCTGGACGCCGCCGAAGCGCCAGGGCTCCCGGAAGGCGGGCGGCCGCAGGCGCAGCGAGATCGCCCGCGTGCCGTTCAGGCCGAGATGATAGTCCTCGTACTGCCGGCAGAGCGCCTCGAGATAGGCGGCGTAGTCGCGCTCGCCCGAGGCGGGATCCTTGGCCAGGGCCGCGAAGGCGCGTCGGATCGAGACCTCGTCGAGCGCGCCGAGCTTGAGCCGGTCGACCCGGCCGTTCCAGCCGAGATGCTCGAGCACTTCCCACGCGATCATCGAGCCCTCGCGACCCGGATCCGTGGCGATGATCACGCGGTCCACGCCGCTCAGCGCCTGCCGGATCGCGGCGATCTTCGGTGCGTGCGACTGCCCGGACCGGTTCGTGCCGTAGCCGACCGGGATCGTGGGAAGGACGATCGGGAGGAGGTCGAAGCGCCAGGGCTTCCACTCGGGCCGGATGCTGCCCGGCTCCTCGGCCGAGAGCAGGTGTCCCTCGGCGGCCACGCAGACCGTGCTCGGCGAGCGGAAGAAGCGCTGCAACTGGCGCATCGCCGAGGGCTTCTCGAAGAAGAACAGCGTGCGACCGGAGCTCGGAGATGACATGTCGCTGACCGCTCCGGCTGTCGCCGCGCCTGACCCAGGGTTCACATTTTGTTCCAGACGGGCTCGGGACGCAACTGGCGCCTCGAGAGGGGAAGCCGTCGGAGAAGCCGGCGGCGTGTCGCCCTCCCCAGGCACACCGGCCGGCGCCGCGATGCTGGAGCGGCGCTCGTACCTGTGCTCCGGGCTCGCCCGCGGCGGCGACCCGGAATGCCTCCGTGGCCGGATCCCCGCCTGTGGCTGGCGCGTCGCCGTCGACCCGCGCACCGTCCTCCGAAGGCTCCGGGCACGCGCTCGCGCGCTAAGGGTTGCCCGCCCCAAGTGTCTGTCGAGACCAGCAAGCCTTCAGCGGGCACGGCACCGAGGTTCGGTCACCGGCCTAGCCGGCCGCGTGCGCCGAGCCGGGCTTGTTGCCGTGAATGAGGTCCCGACCCGCGTAGATGCCGCCCAGGACCTGCAGATCGAGACGCTCCGCATCGCGGCGCCGGACCTCCGCCAGGATCGCGCTGGCCGCTTCCGGCTCGGCTCCGGTCGTCAGGAGCGCCTGCTCGCCGAGGAGCAGAGCCGACTCGACCGTCTCGCGGATCTGGTAGGCCACGCCCGCCTGGATCAGCTCGACCGCGTGTTCGCGATCCCGGGCGCGCGCCAGCACGGGCACCAGGGGGAACTCCGCCTTGGCGATCTCCGCGACGCGTCTGGCCATCGCGGTGTCGTCGACGCAGATCAGGATCGCCCGCGCCGTCGCGGCGCCGGCCGCGTGCAGAATGTCGAGGCGGGTGCCGTCACCGTAATAGACCTTGAAGCCGAATCCCTCGGCGAGACGGATGTTGCTCGGGTTCGTGTCGATGATCGAGACCGAGCAGCCCTGCGCTATGAGCGGCTGACTGGCGATCTGGCCGAAGCGGCCGAACCCGACGATCAGGGCGCTGCCCACGAGGTCCTCGGGCGCCTCGACGCCGTCGATGGACGGGACGGCCTTGGGACCGAGACGATCGAAGGCGACGACCATCAGCGGCGTGATCGCCATCGACAGGATGATGGTGGCTGTCAGGACGGCGTTGGTCGTGCCGTCGATGATGCCCGCGCTCGCGGCGGCCGCGTACAGCACGAAGGCGAACTCGCCGCCCTGCGCCATCAGGGCCGCGCGTTCCAGCGACTCGGCGTGCGAGGCGCGCAGCACCCGGGCCACGCCGTAGATGAGCAGGCCCTTGACGGTCATGTAGGCGGCGACGCCCGCCAGGATCAGGCCGGCATTCGCGGCGATCACCGTCAGGTCGAGGGACATCCCGACCCCGAGGAAGAACAGGCCGAGCAGGATGCCGCGGAACGGCTCGACATCGGCCTCCAGCTGGTGACGGAAGCTCGACTCCGAGAGCAGGACGCCGGCCAGGAAGGCGCCCATCGCCATCGAGAGGCCGCCGAGCTGCATCGCGAGGGCCGAGCCGAGCACGACGAGGAGGGCCGCGGCCGTCATGACTTCGCGCGCCTTGGCGGCGGCGAGGAGGCGGAACAGCGGGTTGAGCAGCCAGCGCCCCGCGGCGACGAGCGCGCAGACCGAGAGCAGGGCGATGGCGACCGTGACCGCGCGCTCCGTCGCGCTCGCGGCGCTCCCGCCCGGCGCCAGAAGTGCGACGGCGGCGAGGAGCGGCACGATGGCGAGATCCTCCAGCAGCAGGATCGCCACGATGCGCTGACCCTTCGGCGTCGAGAGCGCGCCGCGCTCCTCCAGGAGCTGCATGACGATCGCGGTGGAGGTCAGCACGAAGCCGGTCCCGGCCACGAAGGCGACGGTGATCGAGAAGCCGAGGGCGAGTCCGACCAGGGTGAGGGCAGCGATGCAGGCGCCCACCTGGGCGAGGCCGAGCCCGAAGATCGCGCGGCGCATGCCCCAGAGCCGGGACGGCTCCATCTCCAGCCCGATGATGAAGAGGAACATCACGACGCCGAGCTCCGCCACGTGGAGGATGGCGTGGGCGTCCGTGAACAGGCCGAGCCCGAAGGGCCCGATTGCCAGTCCGGCCAGAAGGTAGCCGAGGACCGATCCGAGGCCGAGCCGCTTGAACAGCGGGACGGCGATGACGCCGGCCGCCAGGAGGGAGACGACCTGAACGAGTTCGCTCGCGGCACCGGATGCTTCGACAGCCATGGCGGGGTCCTTCCGTGGGTGCACTGGCGCCCCGCGGCCCGTGCTGGGCCCCGACGTCGCGCCGATGGATCCATCTTGAGCGAAGCACGCGCAATCAGAAATGGAAACTATCGAAACGGATCGTTTCCATGAGCACTCATCGTGCGGCTTGCTCTGACGCGCGATCCGGAGCGAGGCCCCTCGTCCGGATCACGGAGGGGTGTGCTGAGAGGCTGGCGCGGCGACGGGTCTCTGCGCGCGGGGCCTCTGCCGGATCCGGGAGCGGTGTCCGCACACGCGGACGACCGCGCCCGCCAGCGTCCGGCGGTCGACGAAGAGGGGCGATTGACAGCCGATTTCTGGCGCCCTATACGGCGCCTCCCGACGCGGTGCCCGGCCAGGGCGGGCCGCTCGGACGGACTTCCACTGAAGACTGCAAGCAACGGTCGGCGAGCGCCGAGTAGTTTTTTGTTGATCTTCAGATGGCACTTGTGTAAACAGGCGCCGTTCTTTGACAAGTGAATACGGGAAAGAGAAGCGTGGACGGCGCTTGTCCTTGCGGGTCCGGCGAGAGCCGGATCAACGAGAGAAGCGAGCTGTCTAACGCTTCGGAAGCTCACACATCCGGGTAGTGATGCCGGGATGATTGTGAGCCTCTGTCAAGTAGTTGTGATCAGCTTAGATCAATCTCTTCAACGTGAGAGTTTGATCCTGGCTCAGAGCGAACGCTGGCGGCAGGCTTAACACATGCAAGTCGAGCGGGCCCTTCGGGGTCAGCGGCGGACGGGTGGTAACGCGTGGGAACGTGCC
>NZ_LMPY01000037.1:0-28505 GCF_001424445.1 Methylobacterium sp. Leaf361
CGGCATGCCGGAGCTCCACAAGCTCGTCGGTGTCGTCTTCGCRCGCCGGATCAGAGAGGTCATGCCGACTACGAGCAGCCGGCGCAGGTAGCGGTCGCCCATGCGCGAGATCCGGCCCAGGCGCTCCTTGCCGCCACTGCAGTTCTGCAGCGGTGTCAGGCCCAACGAGGCCGCGAACTGCCGACCGGAGCGGAAGCGTTCGGGCTCGCTCACCGAGGCGGCCAACGCGGTTGCCGAGACGATGCCGACACCCGGGATCGTCGCAAGCCGCTGCGACAGGTCGCTGTCCCGRTGCCAGGCCAGCAACTCCTTCTCCAGYCGGGTGAGTTGGATCTGCAAGGCACCGATCTGATCGGCCAGCYCGGTCACCACGCGCTGGGCTAACGGCGGCACCTCGGCCGCGTCTCCGGCCGAGAGCCGGGCCGCCAGTTCGAGCGAAACTCGGCGAGCAGGCCGCGGATCATGTTCACCAGCTGCGTGCGTTGCTTGACCAGCAGGTCGCGCGTCCGGTGCAGCGCCAGCGCCGCCTGCTGCTCGGTCGCCTTCACCGGCACGAAGCGCATGCTCGGGCGCGTCACCGCCTCACAGATGGCAGCGGCGTCGTTCGCATCGGTCTTGCCGCGCTTGACGTACGGCTTCACGTAAGCCGGCGGCATCAGCCGCACGTCATGGCCGAGCTTYATGAGTTCCCGGGCCCAGTGRTGCGCYGTGCCGCACGCCTCCATGCCGAYCAGGCAYCGCGGCAGCTTGGCGAAGAACGGCGTGACCTGCGCCCGCCGCAGCGCCTTCCGAACGACGACGTGCCCAGCTGCATCGACGGCGTGAACCTGAAAGATGCTYTTGGCCASATCGATGCCGACGGTGGTGATCTCCATGGGGATGGCTCCTGCATGAGCGTGGCTGCACCGAGATGCCGTCAGTCGGAGCGGGAGCCATCCACCCCATCTGCTTTCTCTGCCCCCCATTTCCAAAGCAGCCGTTCCATTATCGGCCAGACTACGACACGCTGGATCGCAATCGCGGGTAAAACCAGACATTCGGCTTGGCGCCCATACCCGCCGCTGGAGCGCGCTGCCTGCCTCGCGGCAAGCAGACAGTGTCGGCATCAACTGGAACTGTCGTTTGCCGCAATGAAGCGATCGATACTGGCGCCGGAGAACATTGCATGTCCTGAAAGTCGATGGTGCCATAGCACTGATGGGTAGGCTCGGAACGGAAATCAGCTATCCCGTAAGATCGTCGGAGCGATGACACGGCGTATTTTATGCGATCAGCCGGCCGGCCAGAAACTGGTTGTGCCGTCGGAATCATGCTACTTGCAGGCATGTCTGAGGCTCTCGAGATTGCTCATGGCACCTTTGGTCGCGTGGCGCTCCTCGACATGGACCGGAGCCTTGTTCGGCACGCGCATCCGCACTGCCACGTTCTTCTGAAGGTCGAAGGGGACGACACCGAGTTCCTCGTCGGGGACCGTGTCGTTGCGCTGACCGACGAACAGGCCGTGCTCGTCAATGCCTGGGAAACGCACGCTTATCTCCATGATCCGCGCCGCGCCAAGGCGATGATCCTGGCCCTCTATATCGAGCCGGACTGGCTGGGGGCCTTCCGGCGCAATTGGGCGGCGAGCGGGGCGCCTGGCTTCTTTGGAAAGCCCTTGGGCGGCGTGACCCCGACGATCCGCCGCTTCGCGCACGACCTCGCTGCGGAGATGGTCTACGCGCCGCACTCCTCGCACATTCAGGATCAGTTGCTGTCGGGCCTGATGATCGCGGTAATCGAGCGGTTCACCGCGTGGCGTGAGGAGGCCGAGTCGCTCCGCGCCGCCGCCAGGCGCAACGCCAGCGATTGGCGCATCCGGCGGACTATCGCGCGAGTGCGCGCCGAGCCCGGTGCCACGTTGGGGATCGAGGCCCTGGCCCGTGAGGCGGGCCTTTCCCGAGCGCAATTCTATCGCCTGTTCGAGCAATCCACCGGAGCTCCGCCCCACGTCTTCCTCAACGCGATCCGCATCGAGCAGGCCGTCGAGTCGATCGTGGGCAGCGAGGAATCCTTGGCGGCGATCGGCACGCGCCTCGGCTTCGCCGCGCCTGCCCATTTCTCGCGCTTCTTCCGGGATCATGTCAGCGTGCCCCCAAGCGTATTCCGCAGCATTGTCCGGCGAAGCGGCCAACCCGCCGTGTGAAGCCAAAGGCCCTCCGCCACGTCGAAAATGAGACGTTTGGGTAAGTCGCGAGATGCCTCGGCATCGTGGCGCCCGCCCGGATCCGTCACTCTGCCCGCGACAAGGACCCCATCGAGAGGTCCGGTGGAGGAAGCGGCTTGGGCATCGTGTCAACGAGCTATGTCGGACGGTCCGTAGAGCGCGTTGAGGACGCCGCCCTGCTCTCCGGGCTCGGCCGCTACATCGACGATCTCGGCACGCGGCCCGGCACGCTGCACGCGTCGATCCTGCGCTCGCCCCACGCCCATGCGGACATCCTCGCCATTGACGTCCAGGCGGCCAAGGCGCTGCCCGGCGTCACCGCCGTGATCACGGGCCGCGACCTTGATGCCGTCACCACCGGTCTCGTCCCCGCCCTGCGGGCGGCCGTCGATGCCCGCGCCATCGCGGTGGACCGGGTGCGCTATGTCGGCGAGCCGGTGGCTATCGTCGTCGCCCGCGACCGCTACCTCGCGGAGGACGGCTGCGACCTGATCGAGGTTCAGTACCGGGTCCGCCCGGCGGTGGTCGACCCGCTGGCGGCCCTCTCCCCCGACAGCGAGATCCTGCACGAGGGTGTCGGCGCGAATCTCGTGAGCGACCGGCGTTTCCGCTACGGTGACCCCGAGGTCGCCTTCGCAGATAGCCCGCACAGCCTGTCCGTGACCGTGCGCTACCCGCGCAACACCGGCTCGCCGATGGAGACCTACGGCGTCGTCGCTTCCTACGACCCCACCGACGACTCCTACGACGTGCTCGCGAACTTCCAGGGGCCGTTCAGCATTCACGCGGTCGTTGCCCGGGCGCTCAAGGTGCCGGGCAACCGCCTGCGCCTGCGCACGCCCCCGGATTCCGGCGGCAGCTTTGGGGTGAAACAGGGCGTCGCCCCCTACGCGGTCCTGATCGCCGCCACGGCCCGCCTCGTGGGACGGCCGGTGAAGTGGATCGAGGACCGGCTGGAGCACCTCTCGGCCTCCGTCTCCGCCACGAACCGGGTCACGACCCTCCGGGCCGCCTTCGAGGCGGACGGGCGCGTCACCGCTCTCGATTGGGATCAGGTCGAGGATTGCGGCGCCTACCTGCGGGCGCCCGAACCCGCCACGCTCTACCGGATGCACGGCAACCTCACCGGCGCCTACGCCATCCGCAACGTCGCCGTACGCAACCGGGTGGTGCTCACCAACAAGACCCCGACCGGCCTCGTGCGCGGCTTTGGCGGGCCGCAGGTCTACTATCCGCTCGAACGGCTGATGCAGCGCATCGGCGTGACGCTGGGCCTCGATCCCTTCGCGGTGATCCGGGCAAACCTAATCCCGGCCGACGCCTTTCCCTACCGCACCGCGACAGGCGCTCTCTACGATTCCGGCAATTACCAGCGCGCCCTCGACGAAGCCGCCCGGGATGGCGGGCTCGTCGAGTTGAAGCGGCGACGGGACGCCGCCCGCGCCGAGGGCCGCCTCTATGGGATCGGCCTGACGGCGGCGGTCGAGCCCAGCGTCTCCAACATGGGCTACATCACCACCGTCCTGACGGCGGAGGAGCGCACCAAGGCCGGGCCGAAGAACGGCGCGCAATCGACCGCCACCATCACCCTCGATCCGGTCGGCTCGGTGACGGTGCAGGTCGCTTCGGTGCCGCAGGGCCAAGGGCACCGGACAGTGCTGGCCCAGGTGGTGGCCGACGTCCTCGGCCTCCCGATGGAGCAGGTCCGGGTCACGGCCGACCTCGACACCGCCAAGGACGCATGGTCCATTGCCTCCGGCAACTATGCGAGCCGCTTCGCCGCCGCCGTGGCGGGGGTCGCGCACCTCGCCGCCACCCGCCTGCGCGACAGGCTCGCGCGGATCGCGGCGGCGCAGCTGAACCTACGTCCCGAGGACCTGCTCTTCGCGGGTGGGCGCATCGCCTCGCGATTGAACCCGGATGCAGGCCTGCCCTTCGCGCGGGTGGCCGCCACGAGCCACTGGTCGCCGGGCCTCGTGCCCGAGGATCTCGGCGCGGTGATCCGCGAGACGGTGTTCTGGACGCCCCCGGAGCTGACCGCTCCGGACGCGGAGGACCATATCAATTCCTCCCTCTGCCACGGCTTCATCTTCGACATCTGCGGCCTGGAGATCGACCGGGTCACGGGGAAAATCGCCATCGACCGCTACGTCTCGATGCACGATTGCGGGCGCGTACTGCACCCGGGCATGGTCGAAGGCCAGGTGCGCGGCGGCTTCGCGCAGGCGCTCGGCGCGGCAGTCTACGAGGAACTCGCCTACGGCGACGACGGCGCCTTCCTGTCCGGCACCTTCGCCGATTACCTCCTGCCCACCGCGACCGAGGTGCCGGACCTGCGCATCCTGCACGTCGAGAGCCCGTCTCCCTTCACGCCGCTCGGCGCGAAGGGGGTCGGTGAGGGAAACTGCATGTCGACGCCGGTCTGCCTCGCCAACGCGGTGGCCGACGCCCTCGACCTCGAGGCCATCGACCTGCCCCTGACGCCTGCCAAGCTCGCCGCCCTCGCGGCAGGGGGCGACGAGCCGGCGCCGCCGGCCGGTCGAGCCGCGAAGGCCGCCGCGAAGGCGGGCGACCGGACCCTGCGCGGCGACGGCGCGGCCACCGTCACTGCCCCGCCGGAGACGGTCTGGGCGATGCTCCTCGACCCGGACGTGCTCGCCTCCGTCATTCCCGGTTCGCATGGGGTGCGGAAGCTCTCCGACACAAGGTTCCAGGCCGACGTCACCCTCGGCGTCGGTCCGGTGAAGGGTCGCTACAAGGCCGAGGTGATCCTCTCCGATCTCGATGAGCCCCGGGCGGTGACGCTCACCGGCACGGTGACGGGCGGCCTCGGCAGCGGCGGCGGCACCGGCCGTTTGACCCTGGAGCCCGACGGCTCGGGGGGCACGCGGATCGCCTACGTCTACGAGGCGGCGGTGGGCGGCAAGGTCGCGGCGGTGGGCGGACGCCTCCTCGACGGGGCCGCGCGGGTGATCATCGGCGGGTTCTTCACGGCCCTCGCCCGGCGAGCCGGCGGGTCCGGCAAGCGCGGGCTCCGCCTACCAGCCGCCCTGCGATGGCTCCTCGCGCGTCTGGGGGTGTCCGCATGAAACCCGCGCCCTTCGCCTATCTGCGCGCCACGTCCGTGGACGACGCCCTCGAAGCCCTGCGCCAGCACGGCCCCGAGGCCCGGATCATCGCGGGCGGCCAGTCCCTGATGCCGATGCTCAACATGCGGCTGACGAAGCCCGCCGTGCTCGTCGACGTGATGCGCATCCCCGCTCTCAAGGAGCCTCGCCTCGACAAGGGGGCCCTCGTTATCCCGGCGGGCGTGCGGCAGGCGATCCTGCTCGACCGGCCGGGGCTCGCCCGGGACTTGCCGCTGCTGGCCGCCGCCCTGCCGTGGGTCGGGCACATCCAGACCCGGGCACGGGGGACACTGTGTGGCTCCGTCGCCCATGCCGACCCGAGCGCAGAGATTCCCCTCTGCCTCGTGGCGCTCCAGGGCGAGGTGCATCTGCGCAACCGGCGAAAGGTCCGGCGCGTCGCGGCGGAGACCTTCTTCGCTGGCATGATGGTCACTGACCGGGCCGACGACGAGATGATCGAGGCCATCGCCTATCCGCTGCGGCGGGAGGGCACCGGCACGGCCTTCGCTGAGATCGGGCGGCGACATGGCGACTACGCGATCGTCGCCTGCGCCGCCGTGGTGGACGGCACCCGGATGCGGCTCGCTGTCGGCGGCGTCGCCGACCGGCCCACAGCCCGCGACTTCCCCCAACTCGACGGCTCGGCGCTCGACGATGCCCTCAACGCCTTCGCCTGGGACCTCGGCGCGGGGGACGACCTCCACGCCACCGCCCGCTACCGCCGCGACCTCGTGCGCAGCCTCGGCCGCCGGGTGCTGGAACAAGCCGCCAAGGTCGCCCGCGGCGACACCCATCAGGAGGCCGTGCCATGCCACAGCTAGACGCGCAGGACCGTCACACGGTCGCCTTCACCCTCAACGGGCGCGAGACCGCGGTCGAAGTCGAGACCCGCACCCTGCTGACCGACGCCCTGCGCCACGGGCTTGGGGCCACGGGCACGCATGTCGGCTGCGAGCACGGCGTCTGCGGCGCCTGTACGGTGTCCATCGACGGGGTGCCCGCCCGGGCCTGCCTGACCCTCGCGGTGGGGGTCGAGGGCTGTGCCGTGCGGACCGTCGAGGGTCTGGCCCCGGAGCCTGGCCGCCTCGGGGTGCTGCAGGTGGCCTTCCGGCGGCGGCACGCCCTGCAATGCGGCTTCTGCACCGCCGGCATCCTGATGTCACTCGACGCCTATCTCGCGCTCCGGCCGAACCCGTCACGACGAGAGATCACGGAAGTGATCGGGGGCCATCTCTGCCGCTGTACCGGCTACGCGCCGATCATCGAGGCCGCCCTGGAGGCGGCTGCGGAACTCAGGGGCGACATCCCGGCCCCGTCATCCCCAGAGGCCGCCCATGCTTGATCTCGGCACCAGCTTCCTCGCGAGCGTCTCCCGCGATCCCTGGGCCCTGGCCCTGGTCGACGGGGAGACCCGGCTGACCTACGCGGAGTGGTTCGGGGTCATTTCCGCGACCGTGGCCGGGCTCGACCGGCTCGGGCTGAAGCCCGGCGACCACCTCGTCACGGTCCTTCAGAACCGGCACGAGGCGGCGACCCTGCACTGGGCCTGCCAGTTCTCGGGAGTCGTGATCACGCCAATCAACTGGCGGGCCAAGGCCGAGGAGATCGATTTCGCGATCGAGAACGCGGAAGCCCGCGCCATCGCCTACGAACCGGTCTCGGCCGCGAGCCTGCGTGAGAGCGCGGCATCGCAGCTGATCCCGCGCATCGCCGTCGGCACGCCACCCGGCCCCGGCGAGACGGCCTTCGCCGACCTCGCCGCCACCGAGGGGCCGTCGGCGACGCCCCGGGCCGACGCGGAGGCCATCTCGCTGATGCTCTACACCTCCGGCACCACCGCCAAGCCCAAGGGGGTCCCACGGCGACACCGGGCGGAGCGCGCGGCGGCCGTGGCCCATGTAGCGCAAAACCTCTACGGGCGCGGCGAGCGCACGCTCGGCGTGATGCCACTCTACCACACGATGGGGGTGCGCTCGCTCCTCGCCATGTCGCTGATCGGCGGGACCTTCGTCTGCCTTCCCCGGTTCGATGTGGCGGGGGCGCTGCGGCTGATCGCGGCCGAGCGGATCACCAACCTCTACCTCGTGCCGACCCTCTACCACGACCTCGTGCACCACCGGGATTTCCAGGCGACCAACACGACCTCCGTGCGCAAGCTCGGCTTCGCCGGGGCACCGATGACGGACGGCCTGCTCGCCCGCCTGACCGAGGCGTTCCGGCCGGACCTCTTCGTCAATCATTACGGCTCGTCGGAGGTCTACACCTTCACGATCAACCACGAGGCGGCGGTTAAGCCCGGCTCGGCCGGGCGGGCGGGCCTCAACACCATGGTACGTGTCGTGTCCCTGGGGGGCGATCCTAGCCGGACCGCCGCGCCGGGCGAGGAGGGCGAGATCGCCGTCATCGCCAAGGGCGACGAAGCCTTCGAGGGCTACTGGCATCGCCCCGAGGCCGACGCCAAGGCCTTCCGCGACGGCTGGTACTTCACCGGCGACACCGGCTTCGCCGACGCCGACGGCGACCTCTACGTCACCGGGCGGGTGGACGACATGATCATCACCGGAGGCGAGAACGTCTCGCCCGTCGAGATCGAGAGCCGCCTGTCCCTGCATCCGGCGGTCTCCGAAGTCGCCGTCGTCGGCCTGCCCGACGAGCGCTGGGGCCGGATCGTCGCGGCCTTCATCAAGCGGAGCGGCAGCACCGACGCGGCGGCGCTCGACGCCCATTGCCGGGCCGGCGGCCTGCCGAGTCACAAGCTGCCGCGCCGCTACGTCTTCGTGGACGAGATCCCGAAATCGCCGGTCGGCAAGCTGCTGCGCCGCCAACTCGTGGCCGGCGAGTACGTCCTGGAAGGCGGGGCCGAGCCCCATGCCGAAGGTCACGAGGCTGCCTGACGGTCCCGCCCCCACTCCGAATCACAAGCGAGAGACCAAACCCATGACGAGCGACACCCACACCATCGACCCGCGCCTGACGAACCTCGACGGGTTCCGCGTCGAGATCGACTCGGAGCGCGAGCGCGCCGACGTGATCCTGGCGCGGCCGCCCATGAACGTCATTGCGATGCCCCAGCGCGACGAGATCCGTAAGGTGTTCGAGGCGCTGGACGAGGATCCCCGCGTGCGGGTCATCGTCCTGCGGGCGGAGGGCGAACACTTCTCGTCGGGGGGCTACATCAAGGGCTTCCTCGACGCCTCGCCCGAGCACGTCTCGAAGCTCGCCTGGAACATGGCGGCGCCGGCCCGCTGCTCGAAGCCCGTCATCGCCGCCAACCGGGGCTATACGTTCGGCGTCGGCTTCGAGATCTCGCTGGCCTGCGACTTCCGCATCGTCTCCGAGACCTGCCGTTACGCCCTGCCCGAGCAGAAGCTCGGGCAGATTCCCGGCTCCGGCGGCTCGGCCCGTCTCCAGAAGATCGTTGGCATCACCCGGACCAAGGACATCGTGATGCGCTCCAAGCGCATCCCCGGACGGCAGGCCCTCGACTGGGGCATCGCCACCGAATGCGTGGCCGACGCGGACCTGGAGAAGGCCACCGACGCGCTGGTCGACGAATTGCGCGCCTTCTCCCCCATCGCCCAGCGCACCGCCAAGAAGCTCCTCAACGACACCGAGGATGCGAGCCTCTCCATCGCCATCGAGCTCGAAGGGCATTGCTACAGCCGCCTGCGGCAGGCCGATGACTTCCGCGAGGGCGTCGAAGCGTTCCACGCCAAGCGCGCGCCGCGCTTCACCGGCTCATAGCCCGGCCGCGCCGGGGGGCTGCATAGCGGCTCCCCCCATCCCGTGACCTTCACCGCATCGCTTCGATCCCGCCCAGGCGGGAAACGACGGCGCGCGCCCGAATGGCTCCCATCCAGACCCAGAGCCCGAACCGGCCCCACCGCGGCAACGACCGCATCCCCCGGAGGAACCCCATGCAGACCGCCGCCACCTTCGCATCCGATCCCCCCGCCCTCGCCAGGCCCACCGGCCGGCAGACGGCGACGGCCGCCATGGCCTCGCTGTTCGGCTGGGGGCTCGATCTCTTCGACCTGTTCATTCTGCTCTACGTGGCGCCGGTCGTCGGCACCTTGTTCTTCCCGGCGGACAAGCCGATGCTGTCGCTGGCCGGAGCCTATGCCTCCTTCGCGGTCACGCTGCTGATCCGGCCCCTCGGCTCCGCCCTGTTCGGCTCCTATGCGGACCGCTTCGGCCGCCGCCGCGCCCTCATGGTGGCGGTAATCGGCGTCGGCCTGTCGACGGCGGTCTTCGGCCTCCTGCCGACGGTCGGCCAGATCGGATGGCTCGCCACCGCGATCTTCCTATTCTTCCGCCTCGTCCAGGGCGTCTTCGTCGGCGGTGTCGTTGCGGCATCCCACACGATCGGTACGGAATCTGTGCCGGAGCGGTGGCGGGGGCTGATGTCCGGGGCGGTCGGCAGCGGGGGCTCGGCCATCGGCGGCCTCCTGGCCTCCCTGGTCTTCTATCTCGTCTCGCTCATGGCGCCGGGCGAGGCCTTCGCCGACTGGGGCTGGCGGGTGATGTTCTTCTCGGGCCTACTGACCTCGGTGATCGGCCTGATCCTCTTCCGCAACCTCGAGGAATCCCCGATCTTCAAGGAACTGCAGGCCCGCAAGGCCGCGCTCCGGGAGGGTGCTCCGGCGAAGGCCTCGCCGATCCGCTCGCTGTTCTCGCCGTCCAACCGGGGAAGCTTCGCGGTCGCGACGCTCATCTCCTTCGGCGGCGGCGCGGCCTACTACCTCACGTCCGGCTACCTGCCGACCCTCCTCAAGCTCGTGAACGGCGTACCGAACGCCACCGCCTCGATGATCCTGATCGGCGCCAACGTGGCGGCGGCGATCGGCGCCTGCGGCATGGGCGAACTGAGCCAGCATATCGGGCGCAAGCGGTCGTTCTTGCTGATGGGAGTCATCCGCCTGTTCGCCTTTCCCGTTCTCTTCCTGACCATGGCGAACACGACGAGCCTCATGGGTGTCGCGGCCTGTGCCTTCCTTCTCTCGCTCATCGCCAACGCCAGCTACGCGCCGCTGTTGATCTTCCTCAATGAAAAATTCCCGACGGCGGTACGGGCCACGGGGACGGGCCTGACCTGGAATATCGGCTTCGCGCTGGGCGGCATGCTGCCGACGTTCGTCTCCCTCATCGCCGATGGGCCGACGCAGATCCCGATGGTGCTGACGGTCGTGATGACATGCGTCACGCTAGTCTATCTCGTTGGCGCCGTTATCACTCCGGAGACGCAGGGCAACCTCGACCGGGCGTGACGGCCCCCCATGCAGGCGGAGCCACCTCCCAGGGCGAGCGTTCTGCTGGTCCTCCGCCTGCACGCCCCTGACCAGTCCGTCCTTCCCTATTCCGAGGGAAGGACGATACGTGCTGGTCGAATCCCGGTGGGAGCGATGAAATGGCTCGTCTGCAATCCTCCGGCTTCTTCGATCTCGGCGATGGTCGACTGGAATATCATTTCGTCGGTCGACAGCCGGAGGTGGCCCCCACGCTTGTGTTGCTCCACGAAGGCCTCGGTTCGGCGATGCAATGGGGCGCTCTGCCCGAGACCCTCGCCCAAACGACAGAGTGCGGTGTCCTGGCCGTCTCCCGCCAGGGATATGGCGCGTCGAGCCCGGTGCCCTTGCCTCGCCCGGCCGACTATCTCGAGCACGAGGCCCGCACAGTCCTCCCGCGGTTACTCGACGCCGCAGATTTCAGGAGCGGCGTGATGATCGGCCACTCCGACGGCGCCTCGATCGCCGCTCTCGCCTTGGCGGAAGGCGATGCCCGCCTGCGGGGCGGTGTGCTGATCGCGCCGCATTTCTTCGTGGAGGAGGTCACGCTGTCCGCGATCCGGCGAACCCGAGCCGCCTACGAGCGGGGGCTCTTGAGGACCCGCCTCGGCCGCTGGCACACCGATGTCGAAGGGGCCTTCCGTGGCTGGAACGACGCATGGCTGGATCCGGCCCGGCGCGGATGGACGATCGAGGCTGCGCTGACACGCCTGACCGTCCCCGTGACACTTATACAGGGAACCGAGGACGCCTACGGGACGCAAGCCCAGATCGCTGCAGCCCGCAGATCGTGTCCACCCAGCCTGCTCACAGTCCGTGAGATGCCGGATGTCGGTCATGAACCACATCGCGAAGCTTTCGCGGACACGGTCGCTCTCATCTCGGCTTTCGTCGAGTATGTCTTGAAAGACGAACCAGGCTAAGGATCTGCACAATCCTGACGGCGCTATGATGAATGACAGAGCTGTCTCCGACAACAGAAGCACATCTTCAGTTCGCGGTTCTGCGAGAGGCCGAAACGCCACGTCTGCTATATGTCCCGCACTTCCGCAAATCTCCATTCCGCTTCCGGCCAGCATTTTCCATCACGAAGCACTTCTGTGAACGTCTTCGATGAGTGGTTTTCTGTCTATCGAATTTCGGCCAGCAAGGCATGAAAGCGAACGTCGGCCACATGCATACTCACGAGGGAAGCCAGGCATTGGCCTGCTTGAGGTGAGCGCCATTTGTTCGTTCAGGTGTGAGGCCTAGATCATGCTGCTATGCCACGCCATCTTCGGCCACTACCTCCCGCGTCACGGCGAATTGGCCAACACAGCCCGTAGTGCTCCGCATTTCACTGCGTTCGTGGTCAGCACGTGCAAGGCCGTTGCAAAGTTCTGCACCTGCCGCACATTGAAGCGGACCTACGGGCCTAAGATCGCGATCCTGCAAAATGCATGATCCGAGCAGGCCGCCGGCTCAGCCCGGATTGGATGGCGGATCGCCCTCCCGACCCTGAGCCGGCCGACAGGCGCCCTAGCCGTGATCGGTCCGCCGGATGCGCTGGCTTTGCTGCCCAAGGCCCTCTATCGCTAGCGAGACCGTGTCGCCCGGCTGCAACCAGACGGGCTTGGGCTTGATCCCCATGCCGACGCCCGGCGGCGTGCCCGTCGCGATGATGTCGCCGGGCAGGAGCGTCATGTATCGGGTGCAATAGGCGATGATCTCGCGAACGCCGAAGATCATCGTGCGCGAATTGCCCGTCTGACGGCGGGTTCCATTCACGTCGAGCCACATGTCGAGCTGCTGCGGATCGTGGATCTCGTCCTTTGTCACGAGCCAGGGTCCAATTGGACCGAACGTATCGCATCCCTTGCCCTTGTCCCATTGGCTGGACTGAAGCTGGAAGGCCCGCTCCGAGACGTCGTTCACGACGCAGTATCCGGCAACATGATCGAGGGCGTGCTCCTCGGTGACGTACTGCGCCGTCGATCCGATCACGACGCCGAGTTCCACTTCCCAGTCGAGCTTGGTTGAGTCGCGGGGCTGGATCGTGTCGTCGTTCGGCCCGCAGACGGCGCTCGGAGCCTTGAGGAAGATGATTGGCTCGCTCGGGATGGCCATGCCGGCCTCGGCCGCGTGGTCCGAGTAGTTGAGCCCGATGCAGATGAACTTCGAGAGGCCTGTGAAGGGAACGCCGAGGCGGGGGCTTCCTTCTACCCGGGGCAGGCGCGTCGGATCCGTCTGTGCGATCCTGGCGAGACCGTCGGGCGCGAGTTCGGACGGACCAAGATCACGGCACACCGACGAGAGGTCGCGGAGGACGCCTGCAGCATCGACCAGAGCAGGCCGCTCGGACCCAACCTCACCGTAACGACAGAGCTTCATCGATCATCTCCGGATCAAGGGCGAATCAAGTGGGAGGAAGCCGGTCCAGCGGGCGCCCCTTCGGCGAGAGAGCTGAGCCAGTCGCGGGCGAGGGGCACATCGGCCGGTGTCAGGTCGTGGCCGCAGGGTAGGACATGGTGGGTCGCTTCGGCGCCCAGCTCGGTCAGGCAAAGTGCCAGATCGGCCCCGAGTGCCGGCGGCGCGATCGTATCCGTCTCGCCCGAGACAACGACGGCGCGCTGCCCGACAAGGGCAGCGGCCGCGGTACCAGTCAGCGGTGGAACGGCGCGCAACAGGATCGCGCCCGTCAGAAGAGCAGGATGCAGAAGCATGAGTGCGGCCGCGATGTTGGCTCCGTTCGAGAAGCCGAGGGCAAGCGGAGGCCCGAAACCGTAACGGTCGCGGGCGGCCGCGACGAAGGCCGCCAGCTCATCGGCTCGGCGGACGACCTCGGATGAATCGAAACGACCGTCCGGATGGCGAGCGAAGTGGCGCAGCTTGCCACCTTCCGATACGGCTCCGCGGACGGCCAGCATCGGCGCGCCGGGGGCCGCTGCCTGGGCAAAGGGCACAAGCTCGTCTTCGTCACCTCCGGTGCCGTGCAGCAGGAGGAGCGGCGATCGGCTCCCTTCCGACGCATACCAGCGGTGGGCCAAGCTATCGAGGCTCACCGGCCTGCCTCCGACCCGAAACTGAGCCCGGAGTTGGCGGGGTGGGGCGTGACTCGCGTGAACGGGCGGCGTGTCGCCAGGAGTAGCACCACGATGCCCGTCAGCATCAGGCCCGTCATGAACCACAGGCCGGGCGTCAGGCTCCCCGTCGCGTTCCGGATCCAGCCCAGCAGGAAGGGGCTCACGAAGCCACCCGTGAGGCCAAGGCAGTTGATCAGCGCCAAGCCGCCCGCGGCCGAACGCTCGGGGAGATAGGCCATCGGGATGCCGTAGAAGATCGGCATCGCGCCGAAGAGCGTCGCGGTCGCGACGGAGAGCAGTGCCAGGACGACTGGAAGGTTCGCGCCGGCGAGGGACGCCCCAATCAGCGCGCAGGCACCGACACCGACACAGACGGCGTAGTGCCACCGCCGCTCTTGCCGTCGGTCAGAGCGTCGGGACAGCCACACCATGCCGATGCCGCCGATCGCATAGGGGATTACGGACCATAGGCCAATTTCGGCGGCTCCCTGGACACCGGCGGCCTGCATCATCACGGGCATCCAGAAGGTGATCGCATAGAGCCCGCAGACGAGGGTGAAGTACGCCAGCGCGAGGACGTAGATTCGTGGGTCGCGGAACGCCGCACCGAATGCATGGCCGCCGGCAGCCAAGTTCGCGTCCCGGTTGATCTCTGCCAAAAGGAGCATCTTCTCGGATGATGTCAGCCAGGGAGCATCTTGAGGCTTGTCGACGAGGATCCGGAGCGCGACGAGCCCGAGAAGCACGGCCGGCATGCCCTCCAGAAGGAACATCCACTGCCAGCCCCTGAGGCCGAGGACGCCCTGCATGCCTTCGAGGATGAAGCCTGAGACAGGTGCACCGATCACACCGGCGAGCATGCTGCCGCTCAGAAAAATTGCAGTCATTTCCGCCCGGCGGCGGTTCGGATACCAGAGCGTCAGATAGTACATCACCCCGGGGGCGAGGCCCGCCTCGAACGCTCCCAGGATCAGCCTCAGCGCGTAGAACGAATGGGGCCCGGTGATGAACATCGTTGCCGAGGAGGCGAGCCCCCACAGGATTAGGATGCGCGCCAGCGTTCGCCGGGCGCCGACGCGCTGAAGGACGAAGTTGCTCGGAACTTCGCACAGAAAGTAACTGACGAAAAATAGTCCGGCGGCGAGGCCGTAAACCGCGTCGTTGAAGCCCAGCTCCGCGCGCATGTGCAACTGCGCATAGCCGATATTCACCCGGTCGAGATAGGCAGCCACGTAGCATGCGAAGAGGAACGGCAGCAGCCGCCACTGCAATTTTCGATAGAGTGCGGCGCTATCCACATCATCCGTCTCGAATGACTTAGCCGGCGGTCGGCCAAGCACGGGCGGATCACCTCCGGGCGTCACGTCCATTTTCATGATCTCCCTATTCTGTTCCGGAACTTCCGTCCGGTTCGAAGGCACGCCGGGCGCAAGTTCTCTCGCGCTCGCCCTCAGAGACGTGAGAACCAGTCCTCAAGTTCGATATTGAGGGGGAGGAGGATGCGAACGACGCAGTTGTACCAAGCCGTCGTCAGGACCAGTTCTAGTCGCTCCTGCTCGTCCAGGAACCCGCACAATTCGGCCCAGAGGCCGTCATCGACACGGCCGGTCCGCGTCACGTCGCGAGCGAAGCGCATGACGGCGCGTTCGGAAGCGGTGAACCGGTCATCCGTCTCGAACTGCGCAAGCTGCTCCAGCTTGGCTTGGGACAGCCCGGCCTTCACCGCCGAGTTCCAGTGATGCGCGACCTCGTAGTCAGCCCGCGTCTCAAGCCCGACCGTCAGGACGGCTAGTTCGCGAAGTTGCCGGTCGAGCAGAGTGCTCTGGCGCAGCGACATCGCCATCGCGAGAACCCCGTCACACAGCGCAGGCGCGTTGGCGACGGCGAGAAAGACGTTCTCGACCGGCTTTCCCCGCAGCGCTTCCAGGCGGTCGAACAATCCCTGGTGATCTGGTCCGACGCTGGCCCGGCTCGCGTTCCCAATCCTCGGCACTTCGAGCTCCCAATCAGGGCGTTTGCGCGGAGTGGCGGACCGTGAAGGTAGAAGCCGTCAGCCCAGCGTCAGCGTCGTATAGCGCGCCGGGTTGCATCGATATAATGATATCGATGCATTCAATTGATCGATGCCGTCGATCGAACGGGCAGACCGATGGAACTCCGTCACCTGCGTTACTTCGTGGCTCTGGCTGAGCACCTGAGCTTCACCCGGGCCGCGCGGCAGACGCACATCACCCAATCGACCCTGTCTCACCAGATCCGGCAACTGGAGGATCAGGTCGGGCAACGCCTGTTCGACCGCGTCGGCAAGCGCGTGTTCCTCACTGAAGCCGGGCAGAACCTGCTGCCCCGTGTCCTACGGGCCCTCGGCGAACTGGACGAGGGCCTTCGGGCGCTGTCCCCCCAGGATCAGGTCCTGACCGGTTGGCTTAGGATCGCCGCGACGCACACCTTTAACGTCAATCTCGTCCCCGCCTGCCTGACCGAGTTCCTCACCCGCAATCCTTCGATGCGCGTCGTCGTGGAGGAACTCGCCGCTAGCGTGATCGAGGAGCGGCTCCTGGCCGGTGCCCTCGATCTCGGTATCTCCTACAGGCCGGACCACCAGCAGGATCTCGCCTTCGAACCCCTCTATGACGAGCCTCTGGATCTCGTGCTTTCGCCTGAACACCGGTGGGCAGCCCGGAAATGGGTCCGCATGGCGGAACTCCACCATCAGCCGGTCGTGTTGCTCTCACCGGAATTCACCACCCGCAGGCTGCTGGATGACTGCTTCCGGCAATGCGGCGCCGTCCCGCACCTCGTCGCAGAGATGAACACGATCGGTCCCATCCTCGGCCTCGTTCGGCGTATGAACATCGTCGCGATCCTGTCGAGACAGGCCGTCCCAGAGGATGGGACGCTTTTGTCGGTTCCTCTCGAAACTCCCACGCCCATGCGGAGCCCTGGCGTGCTATTGCGCCGGAACGAGGTCCTGCCTCCGCACGTCGCATCCTTCCTGCACACGCTCCGACGAGCCTGCGATAAGACTTCTCATTCGACGCGTCGGTTGTAGCGGGGATGTCGTCGCGGGAGCTCGCCAGTGTGTCCACGACCGCTACGGCGAACGAGCCCGAATTGGAGTCAGATATGGCAGCCAAGCAGGTCACCCTCACCTTCGACAACGGCCCCACACCACATGTGACGGATCAGATCCTGGGGATCCTAGACCGGGCCGGAATCAAGACCACCTTCTTCGTGATCGGGCAGAGGCTCGACGACCCCGCTGCAGCCGATCTCATGCGGGCTGCTCATACAGCGGGGCATTGGATCGGAAATCACACCTTTACGCATTCGGTGGCACTCGGGGACCGGACGGACCGGGACTATGCGCTCCGAGAGATCGAGGAGACGCAGCAAAGGATCGGTTCGCTGACGCGACCGGAGAAGCTCTTCCGCCCCTACGGGAACGACGGACTGATCGGCCGGCATCTGTTGAGTCGGGCGGCGCTCGATCACCTCCTCGCCGAACGCTACACGACGATCACCTGGAACAGCGTCCCCGGTGACTGGAAGGACGCGGACGGCTGGGTCGAGACCGCGATGGCCCAGGTGCGGGAGCAGGACTGGAGTGTCATGGTCATTCATGACATCGAGGCTGGATGCCTCGTCCGGTTGCCTGAGCTGCTTCAACGTCTGACAGATCTTGGAGCGACCTTCGAGCAGGCGATTCCGAGGTCGGTGATTTTGACCGAAGCGGGACGGACTGTGTCGATGTCTCCGGACTTCATGGCCGATTGATCGGCACACCCTCGCAGGGCGTGCGACAGATCTGCCGGCATCATCGATCGATGGCATCGATTGAAACGACGAAAATATATCATCGCAACACTGCAAAATGGCCTGCTATGCTTCGTAGCGAGATTTGGCTCGGTCGGGACGACGCGAATTATTCGAACAGGATCGCGCCGCGGAAGCCAAGCTCGCAATGGGGGATTTGGAATGGCCGATGCGTCCAAGACGCGCGTTGCTATCGAGCAAGCGTCTGAGAACGAACGAGCCAGGATCTATCGGAAGATCAGCCTCCGGCTGATCCCGATGATTTTCCTATGCTATGTCCTGAACTACATCGACCGTGTAAACGTCAGCTTCGCCAAGTTGACGTTCCAGAGTGACATCGGCCTGTCGGACGCGAGTTACGGCTTCGGCGTCGGCATCTTCTACGTCGGGTACATCCTCTTCGAGGTGCCGAGCAATCTTCTCCTTGGCCGCATTGGCGCGCGGAAGACGCTGACACGTATCATGTGTCTGTGGGGCCTCGTGTCCTGCTCGATGGCGTTTGTGACGAGCCCGGCGACCTTCTACCTGGCCAGGATCCTACTCGGTGCGGCCGAAGCTGGCTTCTTTCCGGGCATCGTCCTCTACCTCACCTTCTGGTTCCCCCATCGCCTGCGCGGGCGGGTGATGTCGCTGTTCGTCCTCGCCATTGCGGTGTCGGGCATCGTAGGCGGACCAGCCTCCGGTTGGATCATCCAGCACCTCGCTGGCGCGGCCGGCTTCAAGGGCTGGCAATGGCTGTTTCTCGTAGAGGGGGCGCTGCCGGTACTCGTCGGAGTCGGCGCGTTCTTTGTGCTGAGTGACCGACCCGCGGATGCCGCCTGGCTGACGCCACGGGAGAAGGCGATCGTGGCGGCCGATCTCTCATCCGGGACCTTCGAACAGGGACACGCGCCAGCGAGGGCCTTCCTGTCGGCCCTGCGAAATCCGAAGCTGTGGATCGCGACCTTCGGATATTTCTCCATCACCTGGGCGGGGACCGTTCTGAACTTCTGGGCGCCGACGATTATCCAGCGATCGGGCGTAGCCGACGTGTTCAGCGTCGGGCTCTTGTCGGCGATCCCCTATTCCGTGGGTGCCGTCGGCATGCTCCTGCTGTGCCGTAGTTCGGACCGGCGGCTCGAGCGGCGGTGGCATTTCGCCCTATCCGCCTTCCTGGCCGCGACGGCCGCCCTCGCCATCTCCCTCGTCGCGCAGAACGTTGCGGCGGCCATCGCCTGCCTGGCCCTGCTCGCCATCGGCTATCTGTCGGCGACCGCCCTGTTCTGGACCATACCGGTGCGCTTCCTGACCGAAGCCGAAGCCGTGGGAAGTCTCGCCTTCATCAGCAGCATGGGGCAGGTCGGAAGCCTGGCGGCGCCAATCGCGTTCGGATTTTTCACGAGCCTGACGGGCGGTCTCGCCGTCTCGACGGGTCTCGTCGCTTTCGTCCTTGCCACCGGCGGAATGGCTATTCTCTCCCTCCGCAAGCCGCGTTTGGTTGAAAGACCTCTGTCATCAAAGCCAATAAACACGGGCTGCGACTTCGGCACGCGGTCGTGACATCGCTCCTGTCGCTAGTGTCCAATTCCACAGCGGGCATGCTCTGAAGCGGATCGGCCGCTTACGGCCAGACTACGTCTCGCCGGATCGTCGGGGCGCGTAGGACCGACCGTTTCGCTTCGCGCTCAACCCGGCCATTCGGGGTACACCGCCGTGTTCTCCGAAGCGGACGCTCCGGCAGCGCCACGCGTAAGACGGTGGATCGCGCGCACCTGCTCTCGATTGTCGAGAAGATCCAGGCCAGGAATGCCGCCCCGCTGATCCGCGCTGAGGCCGTCGCGGCGGATGCGTCTTCATTCGGGCCTGCCTGAACAAGGTGGAGAATCAACCCGAACGCGCCCGCGCTGAGGCGTTCTGGGACCGCGTCATGCAGGAAGTCGCCCAACATCGGCTACGGTATCGCCTTCGGGCGCGCGATAGTCGCTCTCCCGAGGAGCGACCTGGCGCAGGTCAGCCCATCGCATTGCGGAGTTCGCCTACGTGGATGTCGTCGAGATCCATCGCTCGCCGTGGCGGACCATCGGCCTCTTCCTGGCCTCCGTCGGTTTCGCGGCCTTCGCCGGCTGGCTGATCTATGCGCACCCGACAATCGGGCGCACGGCCGTGACGCCCGGAAGCTTCGCCGAGTTCGAGGCCTATGCCGGCGTCGCGTTCTTCGGCCTCTGCACGGTGCTGATCTTCCCCAAGCTGTTCCAGTCGAAACCGGTGGTGTCCGTCGGGCCGCGTGGGATCTACGATCGCAGGCTGTCGACCGACTGGATCCCCTGGGAGACGATCCGCAGCGTGACCCCGATGCAAATCCAGCGGCAGCGCATGCTGGTGCTGGAGATCGACCCGACGGCCGACGCGCATCTGTCCTGGACGAAGGGGGCGCGCCGCAGGGCCAAACTGAATCGGGTCTTCGGGCGGTCCGGTTACTGGATGACGGCGGCCGATCTGCGCGGCGGCTTCCCGGCATTGGCCGAGGCGGTGTCCGCGGCCCGGCGCAACGCGTAGCCTGGGGTCCGCCGGCTATTCCATCGCCGCCCGGTCGCTCATCCGGGAACTGACCCGGTGATCGCGGCTCTCCAGCCCGGCTGTCGACGAAATCACGACGTCGGACAGGCCGAGCCACGAGGCCATCAATCGCAACTCCGCGAGTATCCGCTCCATCGTAGCCGCCGGCGCACCCGGCTCTTGATGCGCGCGTAGGACGATCAGCGCCCCGGCCCGTCGATCCGCCTTCAGGTCGACCCTGGCTACCAGCGCGCCGTCCATGAGGAACGGCAGCACGTAGTAGCCGTGCTCGCGCTTGTGGGCGGGCGTGTAGATCTCGAGGCGGTACCGGAATCCGAAGAGGCGCTCCGTCCGTGGCCGGTGCCAGACGAGCGGGTCGAACGGCGACAGGAGGGCCGCGCCGCGGTGACGGCGGCCGGGCCGGGCATCCCTGTGCAGGTACGCCTGCTGCTGCCATCCGCGGACGGTCACGGGAATGAGCACGCCCTCCTCGACGAGCTGCTCGATGGGCAGGCGCGCCTCGGTCGGCGAAAGGCGGTAGTAGTCGCGCAGGTCGTTCGCGGTCGCCACGCCGAGCGCCTCCGCGGATCGCGCGACGAGTTCGCGCCGGGCGTCCACCGGAGCCGGGGTCGGTCGGGCGAGGACGGAGCGGGGCAGCACCCGTTCGGGCAGGTCGTATACGCGCTCGAAGCTGCCCCTCCGATGCGTCGACGCCACGAGTCCTGCCCAAAAGAGCCATTCGAGCGCGTGCTTGGCATCGCTCCAGACCCACATGCCCTTGGACGCCTTCGGGCCCGAGACGTCGGAGGCAGCCAGCGGGCCCTCCTGCCCGATCCGGGCGAGCATGGCGTCCGCCTCCGCGCGCCGCTCGCCCGCGAACGCCTTGAGCTGGTTCCATACGCCGTGGCCCTGGCGGGCGCGGTCCATGCGCCAGCGCAGCAGAGGCTGGAGATCGATCGGCAGGAGGGACGCCTCGTGACCCCAGTACTCGAAGAAGCGCTTCGAGCCTGCGACAGCCAGGGCATCGAGGGCGCCGCGGTCGTAGGGCCCCAGGCGCGAGAACAGCGGCATGTAGTGGGCGCGGACGAGGACGTTCACGCTGTCGATCTGGAGCAGGCCCAGGCGGCCTATCTGCCGACGCATCCGCGAGACGGCGATCCCGTCCGACAGCGGGCGCATGCCGAGGCCCTGGGCGGTCAGCGCGATGCGGCGCGCTTCGGTAATCGACAGTTCCAGCTTCGATCCAGCCATGGGATGGGCGGGGAGGCGGGCGTCACGATCCTACGGCCGCAGGTGCTGACCTTCGGAGGATACCCTCCACCGTCATCTGCTCAGCGGATCGTGTGGCTGGCGGCCTCGACGGTGGCTGGCCGGGACGGCTTGTTGAACACCGTCTGGCAGCCCGGACTCAGGCGCGCCCTGTTCCGGACCATGCAGGCCGTGATCCGGTCACGGTCCGGGATCTCGCTCAGGCAGAGCTTGAATGCGTCTCCTCGGCACAGGCGCGCCGCCTCGGCATCGTCGGCCCTGGCGGGCGTGCCGACGAAGGGCGTCGATGCGACGACGACGGCGGACAGACAGACGATTGCTTTCATGGTGCCGAGGTGCCCGATCTGGATCCTTCCGAAGGGCGGGCGTCCGATGGGCCAAGTGGCATCTGCGCTCGCCGATCCCACAACAGGATCCGGAACCTCGGGTTCCGCCCGGGGATGCCGCCCCATGCGCCCGGCACAGGCGCACCATTCGTGGGCAGGGCCAGCGGCCCGGTCTACCGGTCGCAGCGGCCGTCGATCCGGTCCTGAAGACCAATCGCGACATAGACGAAGGCGCCGAGCAGGGCGACGGCCGTGGGCGTCGCAAACAGGAGCCACGTGTAGTCGTGCGGGCTCATCGCAGCTCCTTCGCACCCAGGGGGAGGGGCGTGCCCGCCCATGGATGGACCCGAACGGCGGGAAGCGATAGCCGGCCGGGCCTCAGGCTCGGCTTCCCGGCTACCTCGTGGCGCAGCGCTTCAGGGTGAACGGCTCGCCGGCCTTGAAGCCGCGTGCGATCGACGCGATCATCGTGTCGCCGGCGACCGAGAGCGTCCATCGCGCCTTCCTGGCCGAAGGACCGCCGCCGCAGACCTCGTCGAGCTTCCATCCGAAGCTGCCGGCCGTACCGCTCCCAAGAAAAAACGCCCCCGACGTTTCTGACGAGGGCGCGAGGTGCGTTGAGGACGACCCATGCGTCAGGTCACTGGTATAATGCATGCCAGAGCGAGAGGTGCAACTCCCAAGTCCCGGCCACCTAGCTTGCGATCCGCGCTGGGACCACAACGGCTGCCTCGATCCAGTTTGCAGTCGGGATGGCGTACAACGCTCGGCCGACGACACGCGAGAGTGCATGACATCGCTGCTGCAGATCTCATCGACCGACACGAGTACGATACTGGCCCTCAACAACGCGCACGCGGCCGAGCTCTCCCTGCTCGACGAGGAAGGTCTCTCCGAGCTCGTGGCGGGGAGCTTCCACGTACGCCGGATTGGCCGCAATGACGCTTTCCTTATCGCCCTCGATGAGCGGCATCCGACCTATGCGAGCCCGAACTATCTATGGTTCCGCAGTCGCTACCCGCGCTTCGTGTACGTCGACCGGGTCGTGGTCGCCGGCATTGCCCGCGGCCTCGGCCATGCGCGGCGGCTCTACGAGGATCTCTTCCGGAAGGCCCGCGAGGCCGGTCACGACCTGATCGTGTGCGAAGTCAACTCGATGCCGCCCAACCCGAGCTCGGACGCCTTCCACGCCCGGCTCGGTTTCGAGGAGGTCGGCGCAGCCACCATTCTCGGCGGAGCCAAGACCGTCCGCTATCTCGCTCATCGCCTGCCCGGCCCACGCTGACCTTGCACGAGCCGACGGCAAGTCCATACAGACAGGCCAGTCAGGTTCGTCGACGCCCGCGCTTTCCCGATGCCTCCAGAGGCCGCGCGGCACGCTCGAAGCCGGCCCAGGGATCCTTGCCGAGCGCCGCCAAGCGACCGGGCAGGGTGGCGACGTCGAAGCGCGCTCCGGAACCGAGGGACGGGAGTTCGTCCCAGCCGACCGGCACCGAGACCGGCGCTCCCGCGCGGGCGCGGGTCGAGAAGGCCGCGACCGCGGTCGCACCACGCTGGTTGCGCAGGTAGTCGATGAAGATGCGACCGTCCCTGGCCTTCTTCGACACGGTCGCGACGTAGCGGTCGGGCGCGTCCCTGGCCATCTCGGAGGCGAGCCCCTTCGAGAACGCCTTCGCCTCATCCCACCCAGCCTTCGGTTCGACCGGGACGACGACGTGCAGTCCCTTGCCGCCGGTGGTCTTGACGAAGGCGCCGAATCCCGACGTTCGCACCCGTTCGCGGACCTCGAGCGCGCCGGCGACGAGGTCGGTCCAGGCCACCCCGTCCCCGGGATCCAGATCGAAGACCAAGCGGTCCGGCCGATCCGGGTCCGCGGCCGTCGCGCCCCAGGGATGGATCTCCAGGACGCTCGCCTGGACCAGGGCGCGCAGGCCATCCGGGTCGCCGATCACGACCGCCTTCCCGGTCCCGCCTTCGAGGACGCGGAGAAGGCGTTCGTCGATCCCGGACCAGCCGTGCTTCTGGTAGAAGCACGAGCCGAGGCCAGCCGGGCACCGGACGAGCGACAGAGGCCGGTCGATCACGTGCGGCAGGATGCGCTCGGCGATCTCGGCGTAGTACTCCGCCAGCCCCTCCTTCGTCAGGCCGACGTCGGGCCAGAGCACGCGATCTGGATGCGTGAGCGTCACGGTCGACTCCGCGGTTCTCCGCTTCGGCGCCCGTGAGCGCGCCGGCGCCGCCTTCCGCGCGACCCCGTCGGGCGCCACGCCGGTCCGGATGGTCTTGAAAGACGCATGCCGCAGTTGACCGTCGGCGGTCCATCCGCGGAACGTCACCTCGCAGACGAGACGAGGCTCCACCCATCGTGCATTGCGGCGCGCCAGGGGCGGCAGTTCGGCGTCGAACGGCGGCGCTGGGATCCGCAGGGACTCCAGCTTCACCCAGAGCTCGCGCGCGACCGCGTCGCCTAACCCCGTACCCACCCGTCCCACGTGGACGAGGGTGCCATCCTGGTGTGTTCCCAGGATCAACGAGCCGACGGATTTAGGGGCCGTGCCTGAGGGCATGAAGCCCGCGACGACGAAATCCTGGGAGCCGGTGCATTTCACCTTGCGCCAGAGATCGCTTCGTCCGGAGCGGTAGGCCGCGTCGGCCCGCTTGGCGACGATGCCTTCGAGCCCGAGGCGGCAGGCATGGCGGGCCATGGCCGCACCGTCGTCGATGAGATGCTCGCTGAACCGGATCCGGTCGGCGGACCCCGCATCGTCCAGGCTCTGCAGCAGCAGAGCCTTGCGCTCGGTCAGGGGGAGGGCGCGGATGTCCTTGCCGTCGATGTAGAGCAAGTCGAAGGCGTAGAAGAGCGCCGCGCCCGTGTAGCCGTCAGCGAGGGCCTGCTGAAGCGCCGCGAAGCTCGAGATGCCGCTCGCGTTCTCGACGACGATCTCGCCGTCGATCAGGGCGGAGGGCAGCTTCAGCTTCTGGAGGGCCTTCGCGATCGGCTCGAACTTCGCCGTCCAGTCGAGGCCGGATCGCGTCGACAGCTTCACGGCACCTCCGTCGATGCGCGCCTGCATGCGGTAGCCGTCGTGCTTAATCTCGTACAGCCAGCCCTCTCCGGTCGGCGCCGCGTCGACGAGGGTCGCCAAGGCCGGCTCGACGAAGGGCGGCAGCACGGCCTTGCGGGCGCGCGGGGACCGGGCCGAGGCGGTCTTCGTCACGCGCGTCAAGGCAACTTTCGCACGTGCCGCGTGGTCGGGTCTGATCTCGCCGCCGGCGGCGAGATCGCGGTTGGTCCGGCCCGACAGGACCGACGCATCGTGCTCGCCGAGGATGTCGCCCTCGCGGCGGGCATGCTCGTCCTCGGCCTTCATCAGCAGCCACGGCTGCCTCTTCTCGCCGCCGCGACCCTTCATGCGCACGAGATGCCAACGGCCGCCGAGCCGCTCTCCGTGCAGAACGAACTCGAGGTGGCCCTTCTCGAGACCGGCGGTCGCATCGCTGACCGGTTCCCAGGAGCCGATGTCCCAGACGATCATGGTTCCGCCGCCGTACTGGCCCTTGGGGATCGCCCCTTCCCAGCGCAGGTAGTCGAGGGGGTGGTCCTCGGTGCGGACGGAGAGCCGCTTCTCGGCCGGCGATAGGCTCGGCCCGCGGGTGACGGCCCAGCTCTTGAGCACCCCGTCCATCTCCAGCCGCAGATCGTAGTGCAGGCGTCGGGCGTCGTGCTTCTGGACGACGAAGCGCGCCTTGGCGGTCTTCCGGCCACGGCGCCCACGAGGCTCGGGCGAGGACTCGAAGTCCCGCTTCTCGCGGTACGGCTTGAGGAGTTCGGACATGACTTCCGGCAAACCGCGCGGCCGATCGCCGGTTCCGGGATGCCGCTTCGACTGCGGGGGCAGGCAAGATCTCGCAAGTTATCCACAGGGCAAACTGTGCAGGAACGAGTCGAGAGCGACTCTCGTTGAGTCGCCGAATTCGTGGTCGGCATCGCATCGACTCATCGCCGGCGACGAATACTTGTGCGAATTCTGGAGGCTGCGGTGGCATCTCGCGCCAATTGGAAGGGGCACCTGCGACTTTCACTCGTCTCCTGCTCCGTCGGGCTGTATCCGGCGATCAGCTCGTCGCGGGACCTGAAGTGCCACACGATCAACCGTGAGACCGGCAACCGCGTGAAGCAGCTGCTGGTCGACTCGGTGACCGGGGAGAGTGTCAACCGCGATGACCAAGTGAAGGGCTGCGAGGTCGCCAAGGACGACCTCGTCCCCGTCGAGGACGAGGAGCTCAGCGAGATCGCGCTGGAAAGCACGCATACGATCAACATCGAGGCGTTCTGCAAGCGCGAGGAGGTCGACGAGCGCTACCTCGACAAGCCCTACTACCTCGCGGCCGAGGACAAGGTCTCGCGCGAGGCGTTCGCCGTCATCCGGGATGCGATGAGGAAGAAGGGGATGGCGGGCCTGGGCCGGATCGTCATCTACAAGCGGGAGCGCATCGTCCTGATCGAGCCCTACGGCAAAGGCCTGCTGGCGACCCTGCTGCGGTACCAGGACGAGATCCGGTCGCCCACCGCCTACTTCGAGGACATGCCGGACGGCAATCCGACCGACGAGATGCGGTCCCTGGCTGAGGAGCTGATCGCCCGGTCGACGAGGAAGTTCGATCCGTCGAAGTTCGAGGACCGCTACGAGGAAGCGCTGATCGCGCTGGTCAAGGGCAAGGCGAAGAAGCCCGAGAAGGGCAAGGGTCGATCGAAGGTGGCGGCACCGAGCTCCAGCAACGTCGTGAACCTGATGGAGGCCCTCAGGCGCAGCATCGACTCCGAGAAGGGTGGATCCTCCGCTCAGCCGGCCGCTGCCCGGAAGAAGGCGGGTTCGAAGCGGTCGCGGCTAAATTCGAACCGCGGCGCGGGCAAGGCGACGTCCTCGAAGTCGCGGAAGGCCGCGTGATGGCCGCTCGTCCGCTCCGGCCTCCGGCCCTGGCCCTCTCCCGTAGCGCCGCACGGCGGCGACGGGCGTGCCGTTTGCTCGAGAGACTCGGCTACGACCCGCTCGGGTTCTCCTCCAACAAGGATGCGGAGGCGTGGCTGGAGGAGGACACGCCGGAAGCCGCGATCGTGGACGATCCCTGCGATAGAGAACTGGAAGGCCTGTTCAGCGTCCTCAAGGCGCGGAACGTCGATCTGATCGCCCTGGATGGCCCGCCGCCGCAGCCTTCCAGGGCGTGAGGCTGGAAATTCCGGTCACGACATGGCGACATGACCGAGCCGGGTCTTGGCGAACTGAGGCTGACCGAAGCGGGCCTTCGGTATCAGGTAGTTGACGAGAGCGGCGACGAGATCACAAGGGACGAGTTCCTTGTGCTTCTCGAGTATGAATTCGGCATAGTTTGCGTTGCCGGACACGCCGCAGGCGAGGCAATATCGAACCACGGCCTCGGTCGAGCGTCCTTGAAGCGATAGATACGTGTCGATATTCTTCACGAACACGGTATCCGCAAACACCGTCCGACCTCTGGCCATGTGATCCCTGTGCCGGGTCGCGTACCGCCAATTCTCATTGGTCAGATGCAGCACCTCGAAATCTTGTCCGCGCATGTAGGCGACGGTCTCGTCGAAGTGCGGCTCCCCCTCGTAGGCCGGCATGAAACGGAGCTCGGCCTGTACGACGGCGGCCCCGGCGATGTGCTGCCGGGCGTCGCGCAGGACCAAGCCGTCTATGCCCTCCAGATCGCTCTTGAAATAGTCGAGACCTGAGACCCCGATTTCATCGAGGGCATCCGACATGCGCTTGGCTTTGACCTTGTGAACCGCTTTGACCCGTGCCAGATCCCGGAGGCCGAACGCCTCGAGGACCTCCTGCTTGTCCTCCAGCAGTGAGGACGCGTAGATGAAGTGCTTCTCGCGGAATTCATAGTCTCCCGCGGTAGGAGCGATGACACAGTTGATAGGCGAGTACCGACCGAACTTCGATCTGTTGGAGCCTACAGACAGAGCGTCGAGCGATATGAAGTGGATCGCGCTAGCGATCTCGGATGGGACGCGCACGATCGCCTCGCCCGAGGATCCGAAATCCGCCATGTTGAGAAAACCGTTGAGGCACGCCGTTATTGTCCGCGCATCCTTCTTGGCGTCATCACTTATCGCTTCGACACGATCGGCGAATTCCTCGACGGAAAAGCTCCGCAGAAGGGCCGAGCACGTGCCGAGGAGGTCGCTGTCGAATGGATTCTCCAGGACTATTGCCGAGATGTAGTTGACCGCGTTCGGCAGGTCGCCTTGTTGGAAGCTGACGACCGAAAGTCCGATCAAGGCTCGAGGGTTTCTGTCTTCTACCTTGAGTATCGCCTCCAGAAGATTTCTGGCTTCTTGGTGCCGTCCCGCTTGGATATCGGCGTTGGCTCGATCGAGAGCTTCATCGACGGACATCTCGGCCATTCTATTGCGCCCACGCTGGAGATTGCAGGTGGCTTATGCAAGCGCGCGAAGGGTCCTTGGCGCAGCCTGGCAAGACACCGCGACAGTGACCTGAGGCATGGTCCGCCACATCTGTCTTAAGGGTTAACGCTTGCTTATGCCGGTTGGCCGCTCGAGCCGCCGGGATGGAACCGGAGGCTCTCGGTCAAGGCCAGGACATCTGCTTATGAGTGACGCGTTTCGCTCCGTTCCTTTCCGATCCGGATCGATTGAAGGCCGTCCGCATCTCTGGTCGGCCTTTTCCGAAGCGATTGTTCCGCTTTCGGCCAGCATCTGCCACCACGACGCGCCCATCTGAACGTCCAAAATGGGTGGATGAACGAACCCGCTCGCGCGGGAGGGGTGGCAGCGTCGACGTCGGCGGGTTGAGCCGAAGGCCCTGCGCCGATTGAGCGTCGCCCGGCCC
>NZ_LMPY01000038.1:0-26039 GCF_001424445.1 Methylobacterium sp. Leaf361
CCGTCGCCCGGGGCGATGGCGGCTGAGAGCCACCGACGCGGGCGCCGCCCCGTCCCCGGACCCGCACGGTCAGCCACCGGGCGGGCCCCCGAAGGACGGCCCGGGATCGCTCCCGGGCCGCCGCGGACAGGTGCGGTCAGGAAGCACAAAATAGGAACATTGTCAAGGCAAGCTGAGCGGTGCAGCGCGGTCGACGCGCCTCTCCGTCCTCGCGAGCGCAGCGAAGCGACCCAGGGCGGCGCAACATCGGCAGGCGGAGCGCCGCTGGCTCGCTTCGCTCCGCTCGCGAGGACGGCGGAACCGATCCCATGACCCGGAAACGATGTGAGAGTTGGGCGCGGGTCCCTCTCCCGTGCGGGAGAGGGATCGCGTCGCGGCGCGGCTGTGCCGACCGGCAGACTCCTGTCTTCCGGGCCTTTGCAACACGATCGGGAACGCGCCGTTGGCGGGTCCGGGTTCCGAGCTCGCCTGCGGCGCCCCGGAATGACGGGGCGGAGGCGGGCGACCGGTCAGTCCGCCCGCCGGAGGCGGCTCGCGAAGAAGCCGTCGAGGCCGCCGCGGGCGCCTTCCAACTCCGGCAGGTGGCACGGCAGCGTGCGCAGGTCGCCGCGGTCGTCGATCAGCGCCGCGGCGCCGCCGACCTCCTCGGGCCGGACCGGCACCCGCGCGTAGCGGGGATCGCGGGCCAGGAACGCCGCCACCTGCGCTTCGCCCTCTTCCGGCTCCAGCGAGCAGGTGCAGTAGACGAGGAGGCCGCCCGGCCGCACCAGCCCGGCCGCGTGGTCGAGGAGCTTCGCCTGGAGCGCGGCGAGCCGCCCGATATCGGCCTCGGCCTTCGTCCAGGCCACGTCCGGATGGCGCCGGATCGTCCCGGTGGCCGAGCACGGCGCGTCGAGCAGCACGGCGTCGTGGTCCTGCGGCTCCAGCGCGAGGGCGTCGGCGACCACGACGTCGACGGCGAAGCCGAGCCGCGCGACGTTCTCGCGCAGGCGCTCCAGCCGCGGTGCGGACCGATCGACCGCCGTGACCCGGGCGCCGGTGGCGGCGAGCTGCAGGGTCTTGCCGCCGGGCGCCGCGCAGAGGTCGAGGACGCGGGTGCCGTCCCGCGGCGCCAGGAGGCGGGCCGGCAGCGCCGCGGCGGCGTCCTGGACCCACCACGCTCCCTCCTGGAAGCCCGGCAGCTCGGGGATGGCCGGGCCGTTCTCGGGCAGGCGCAGGGAGCCGGTCGGCAGGGTCACGGCGCCGAGCCGCGCGGCCCAGTCGGCGGGCTCGCCCCGCGGGGTCAGGTCGATGGCGGCCCCCGCGAGGTGGGCGCGAGCGATCGCGGCCGCGCGCTCGGGCCCGTAGGCCGCGACCCAGCGGCGGGCGAGCCAGTCCGGGGTGTTGACCGCCAGGGCGTCGGCGTCCGCGGCCAGGATCGCGTCGCGCTCGCGGGCGACCCGGCGCAGCACCGCGTTGACGAGCCCGGCGAGATGGGCCGTGCGGGTATCCGCCTTGGCGAGCCGCACGGCGAGGTCGACCGCGGCGTGGTCGGGGACCGCGAGGTCGAGGATCTGGGCGGTCGCGGTGGCCAGCAGGGCCGTGAGCTGCGGCTTGGCCGCCGGGAGCCCGCGCTCGAGCCGCGCGGCCAGGGCGGCGCGGATCAGCCCGTAGCGGCGGAAGGTCGCCACCGCGATGGCCCGCGCCAGCCCGGCATCGGCCGGCGCCAGCGCCTCGGCGCGGATCGCCTGGGCGAGGGCGTCGTCGAGGGCGGGGGGGCGCTCCTGGCCGATCAGGGCCGCGACCGCCTGCATCGCCGCGCGGCGCGCCCCCAGTCCCGCGATGTCCGGACCGGTCCCGCCCGGTGCCGCTGCGTTCCGCGTGTTGCGGCCTGTGTCCCGCGATGCCACTTCTGCTCCAGATCCGACGTCTTCCGGACCCACGCCCTCACACCCGAGCGAGCGCGATGCAAGAGCCGACCGCAAGAGACCTGCACCGACAGGACCCGCACCGACAGGACCCGGCCGCGGAGGCCGGAGACGGCGCCGCCCCGCCCCGCATCCTCAGCCCGGCGGCCCAGCGCGCCCTCGCCGAGGCCGCCGAGCGCCGCGCGGCGATCGACGCCCGGGCCGCCGAGATCAGCGCCAAGCCCGAGCGCCAGGGGCGCGGCGGCCTGGAGCCGGTCCGCTACGACGACTGGGAGGTGAAGGGCCTCGCGGTCGACTTCTGAGAGATCCGCCGCGGGGCGCCTACTCGGCCGGGACCGCCAGCGGCGCGCCGGCCTCTTCCTCGGCCCGGGCCTCGGCGACGCCCGCCCCGAACCGCCGGTACCAGAGCCCGGTCAGGATCGGCACGAGGATCGAGGTGACGATGATGCAGATCGTCACCAGCACGGTGGCGGTCTGCGCCGAGGGGGCGAATTGCGGGGCGACGGCGGCGATCGCCAGCGGGTTGGCGGCCGCCGCCCCGGCAGTGGAGGAGGCGGCCAAGCCGGCCGTGCCCGTCCCGCCCCCGATCGCCCGGTCGGCCAGGATCAGCGGGATGCCGGTCAGGACGATCACCGCGAGCGCCAGCACGATGCCGAGCCCCGCGAGCGGCGAGAGCAGGTTGTTGAGGTCGACCGTGTTCCCCAGCGCGAAGGCGAAGAACGGGATCATCAGCTGGCCGCCGGGCGCGAACAGGGCCCGGAGCTTCGGGTCGAGGTTGCCGAGGGCGAAGCCGACCAGGAAGGGCAGCACCGCGCCCACGAAGATCTGCGGCTCGAAATGCGCCGCCCCGGAGGCGCCGAGGATGATCATGCTCATCAGCGGGCCGGACTCGATCGAGGTCAGAATGAAGGCGCCGGCCTCCTCGCGGCTGCCGTAGGTCTGCATCAGCGAGGCGTAGAGGCCGCCATTGGTCATATCCATGGCGCAGACGATCGCCAGGATCGACAGGCCGGCGAAGAAGCCGGTCTGGATGCCCTCGGGCGGGATGAACAGCCCGGCCACCAGCACGATCGCCCAGGCGGCGACGAGCTTGGTCGCCACCAGTGTGCCGGACTTGCGCAGCACCGTGCCGGTCGCCTTCAGGCTGACCGAGGCGCCCATGCAGAAGAACCAGACCGCCAGGATCGGGATCACGCCGGTCATGATCCCCTGCGTGAAGCCCTTGAAATAGGCCGGGGCGCCCGGCGCGAAGGTCTTGCACAGGGCCCCGAGCAGGAGCGGCATTAGCATCAGGCCGCCGGGAATCCTGTCGATCGCCGCCTTGATCTGCATGGCGCGTCCCTCCCGATCCGGGTCGTCCGCCGACGCGCCGGACCCGGGCGGGATCGCGGACGCCGCGCCGGCCCGCGCCTCTGTCGGGCGCCTCTCGGACCGGTGCGTCATCCTGTCGGGGCGCGGCGCGGGCCGTCAAGCGGCGCGCCGGCGCGGGGCTTGCCGAACGTGTCGCGCTGTCGGGCGCGGAACGTCGGGCGCCGGACCCCGTTGGCGAGGTTCACCGGAGGGAGGCGACGATGGCGACGACAGTATCGGCCCGGAGCGCGGCCGCGGGCCCGCACGGCGAGATCCACCTCGCCCGCGGCGAGCGGCTCGGCATGCGGATGTGGCGGGCCGAGGAGCCCAACGCCGACAAGCCGATGACCACCTCGGCGCACGAGACGGTCGGCTACGTCATCAGCGGCCGGGCCGAGCTCGTGCTGGAGGGCGAGACGATGGCGCTCGCGCCGGGCGATTCCTACTGCGTGCCGGCCGGCGCGGCGCACACCTACCGGATCCTGGAGACCTTCACGGCCGTCGAGGCGACCGCCCCGCCGGCCGGGTGAGGCCGGCGGGCCTCAGTGGGTCATGTAGACCTGCGTGCCGACATCGACCCGCGCGTAGAGGTCGACCACGTCCTGATTGTACATCCGGATGCAGCCGTAGGACGCGTAGGTGCCCACCGAGTTCGGCCGGTTGGTGCCGTGGATCGCGTACTCGCCGCCCGCGAGCGTCATCGCCGCCGCCCCCATGGGATTGTGCGGCGAGCCGCCCGCGATGAGGTTCGGCAACCGCGGGTTGTCGCGCTTCACCTCCGCGGGGGGCGACCAGGCGGGGGCGACGTACTTGCCGTCGATCGGCTTGATGCCGAACCACTGCTTGCCGGGACGGCCCACCGCCACGGGATAGCGGATCGCCGTGCCGTCGCCGTTCACCAGGTAGAGCTTGCGCTGCGACACGCTGATCACCACCGAGCCCGGCGCGACGCCGTTGGCAAAGGGGACGATCTCGCGCGCCTGCGCCGCCTGGAAACAACCGGCCAGCATTGCACCGGCCAAACCGAATAGAGCCGCCACCCGACCCGACATCACCGCGATCCTCGCAAAGCTAGACTAGACGCGGGCAAGTAATCCCCGGCCGAGCTTACCGTTCCGAGAAAAGCTATGGTTGACGCGGGGTCATTCTGCGGATCCGCGGGGCACGGTAAAAGAGCAACCACGAACCAGAGTGTACGGGCCGTTGCCGCGCGGCGGGGCCGCCGCTCCGCGCGCGTCTCAGCGCTCGTGGAGTTCGCTCCCGCGCCGGTCCTCCGACTGCCAGCCGTGGCGCTCCAGTTCCGGGTCGAGATGCTCCTCCACCGGGTAGCCGACGCAGAGATAGGCCACGAGCCGCCACGTCTCCGGCACGGCCAGGATCGCCGCGACCGCCTCCGGCTCCAGGATCGAGACCCAGCCGACGCCGAGGCCGCGGGCCCGGGCGGCGAGCCAGAAACACTGCACCGCCCCCACGACCGAGTAGGCCAGGGTCTCCGGCATGCTAGCCCGGCCGAGGCCGAGGCCGGTCTCGGTGGCCACGTCGCAGAAGGCGGCCAGATGGACCGGCGCCTCCCGCAGGCCGGCGAGCTTCAGGCCGCGGTACTGCGCGGCCCGGTCGGTCGCGTAGCCCGCGGCCGCGGCTTCGTTGCAGCCGGCGAAGTTCTCCGCGACCGCGCGGCGGCGTCCCGGATCCGCGACCCGCACGAAGCGCCAGGGCCGGCTGTTGCCGACCGAGGGGGCCCGGTGGGCCGCCGCGAGGCAGGCGCGCAGGGCGTCCTCGTCGACCGGATCCGTCCGGAAGCGGCGCACGTCGCGGCGCCACGCGAACAGCGCGTCGAGGTCGTGCAGGAAGGCGGCGTCGAAGGCGGGCGGGCCCATGATGCGGCTGGCATAGCCGCAACCCCGGCCCGACGGGAAACGGAAAAAAGGCCGCCCGAGGGGCGGCCTGAAGTCTTGGGTCTCGAAACCTCGGAGTGCCGGATCCTGGGATCCCGAGCGGCGACCGATGGCTGGGGAGCTGGGTGTCGGTCGCCGACCGGGCAGAACCCGGCGAGGTTCGACGCCTGTTGTCGCGCCGCAACGCGGCCTGCAAAAGGCGTGAATCGGGCCAAACCGTGTTTTTTGTCGCTTGGGCGTGTCTCGCGGGACACGGCGCGCGCGACCCTTGCGGGCCGCGGCGGCGAGGCCCATCATCCGGCAAAGCATCGATGCACGGGAGCCGTGATGACCGAGAGGACGAGCGCCGGGTCGAGGCCCGACGAAGCGGCGGGCCATGTCATCCCCTTCCCCGCCCGCGCGGCCCCTCCGCAGATCGCCTTCAACCGGGACGAGCTCCGCACGATCTTCAACCTCTACGGCCGGCAGGTTGCCGCGGGCGAGTGGCGCGACTACGCCCTCGATTTCCGCCGCGACAAGGCAGTGTTCTCGATCTACCGGCGCTCCTCCGAGATGCCGCTCTACCGCATCGAGAAGGATCCCAAGCTCGCCCGGCGCCAGGGGGCCTACGCCGTCGTCGCCGCGAGCGGCCAGATCCTGAAGCGCGGCACCGAGCTAGCCCGGGTGATCGCCGTGCTGGAATCGGCACCGGCGGCGGTCTGACGGCGCCCGCTCAGGACAGTGACAGGCGCCGGACGGTCGCGGCGATCTCGGCTACCGCCTCCGGCGCCAGGGGCCGGATCGGCCGCGGCGGCTCGGCGCGGCACAGGCCCATGAGATCGGCCAGGGCGTAGACCACCCGCAGGCTGGAATGCGTCCGGAACAGCCTCCAGAGGGGCTCCAGCTCGGCGTTGAGGGCGCGGGCCCGCTCGGTCTCGCCCGCCGCCACGGCCCGGACGATCGCCAGGCAGGTCCGGGGAAACAGGCCGCCCGCCACGCTGAACCACGCCGCGCCGCCGGCGATCAGCGCCTCGGTGACGTTCCAGTCGCCGCTGAAGCCGATGGGGAAGCCCGCTGGGACGGCCTCCCGCAGGGCCGCGATCCCGGCGGCGGCCCGCGCCGGCTCCGGTGCGGCGCACTTGGCGGCCACGATCCCGGGCTGGCGGGCGATCCGGCCGATCAGCGCCGGCGTGAAGTGGAAATGCGTGGTCGCGGGGTTGTCGTAGAGGACGAGGGGCAGGCCACCCGCCTCCCCTACGGTCGCGAAATGCGCCTCGACCTCCGCCTCGGTGAGCGGCGTGTACGAGACGGGGGCGAGGAGCCCGGCATCCGCGCCGGCCGCCCGCGCGTCCTGCGCGAGGCGGACGGCCTCGTCGGTGCGCAGGGCGCCGATGCCGACGAGGAGCGGGACCCGTCCGGCCACGGCCTCGGCGGCGATCGCCACCGCCCGGCGCCGCTCCTCGCGGCTCAGGTACGCGTAGGTCCCGGTGCTGCCGAGGAGGCCGATCGAGTCGACCCCGGCGGCCGCCAGGGGCTCCAGCAACCGGCGCAGCGCTTCCGCGTCGACGCGGCCGTCTGCGTCGCTCGGGGTGATCGGGAAAGCGGAGAGGCCGGAGAGGTCGGAGAGCGCGGGCATGGTCCGAGCCTAGCGCATCCGCGCGCGGCGGCCAGGCAAAAAGAAACCCCGGCGGTGTCCCGCCGGGGTTCCCTCGTCCCGTCTTGTTCGGGCTGGCTTATCGGCGGTCGCCGATCAGGCTCAGCAGGAACTGGAACATGTTGATGAAGTCGAGATAGAGCGTCAGGGCGCCGTTCACCGACATCTTGGCCGCCATCTCGCCGTCGAAGCCGCCGTAGAGATACATCTCCTTGAGCTTCTGGGTGTCGTAGGCGGTCAGGCCCGCGAAGATCAGCACGCCCAGCACCGAGATGGCGAACTGGAGGGCCGACGAGGCGAAGAAGATATTCACCAGCGACGCGAGGATGATGCCGATCAGGCCCATCATCAGGAACGAGCCCATGCCGGAGAGGCTGCGCCGGGTGGTGTAGCCCCACAGGCTGAGCGAGCCGAAGGCCGCCGCCGTGATGAAGAACACCTGCACCACGCTGCCCCCGGTGAACACCAGGAGGAGCGAGGACATCGAGGCGCCCATCACCGCCGCGAAGGCCCAGAACATCGTCCGCGCGGACGAGGCCGACATCCGGTCCATCCGCATGGAGAAGACGAAGATGAACGCCAGCGGGGCGAGCATCAGGACCCACTTCAGCGGGCTGAGGTAGAGGGTCTGACCGAACGGGGTCAGGATCGGGCGGGTGCCCTGGTAGGCCGCCACGGAGGCCATGTTCAGGCCGAGCGCGACGAGACCCGAGATGCCGAGCCCGACGATCATATTGTTGTAGACGCCGAGCATGAAGGTGCGCAGGCCCTGATCGACCTCGACCTGGGTGCCGGCGTAGCCGGTCGGCTGCTGGGCGCCGTACCGGAAGGGGCTGTTCTCGAATGCCATGGGAGTTTCCTTGCGGAGGCTCTCTCAGCGTGGTGTTCGGTCGAGGCCCACGCAGGACCTCTGGCGCCGGGCTGGCGCCTCGGTCGGGAATATGTTGCGCCCGAAGCCGCGACACAAGTCCCCGGCCACGGTTCTGGGGCCGCTTTTCCGTGTCCGGCGGATGTATTTTTGTCCATCTGGGCCGGGATTAAAATGCATTCCGCTCCGTCGTCGGGTTGTTCGACTGACGGTTGCCGCCGTCCAGGCGTTTCGATGCGCCCGCGCGAAGTCTTAACGGCTTCCTTATGCCACGTGCGTCCGCGTGCGCCCCGGTTTCTCCGGTCCGGACCGCCGAATCCCGGCGGGTTCGTGCCTGCACGGTGGATCCGCAGTCTCGGAGATCCGCTCTCCGGCGCGCGGGATCTGGGCCGCCCGGGAGGGGCGGTTCAGTGCGTCATCCGGCGGGCCAGGGCGCGACCCAGACCGAGCAGCATCAGGTCGGCGGCCGCCCGCACCTCCGCGGGCATGTCGTCGGTGAGCGTCTCCTTGAGCGCGACGGCGAGGTCGGCCGCCCGCTCCAGCGGGTCGCCGCCCGCCATGGGCCTGCCGACCACGTAGCGGTCGCCGCCGTCGCGGATCTCGGTGATGTCCATCAGGATGCCGTGCGAGCGCTGCGGCTCGCCGTCCTCGTTCCGATGGGTCCGCCCCCGGCTGAGGAGCCAGCGCACGGTGCCGTCCGCCTTGAACACGCGGTACTCGGCAAGGACCAGCCCGCTCGACCGGACGGCCCGGAGCATGTGGTCCATCAACCACGTCATGTCCTCGGGATGCACCGCGGCCAGCGCCATCGGCCCGTTGATCGGACGGTCGGCGAGGTCGGAATTGCCGGTCAGCAGCCGGGCCGCGCCCGCGTCGTAGACGACCACGCCGCGGACGTGGTCCCACTCCCAGGTTCCCACAACGCACGAGGCTTCGAGAGCCGCCCGGAGACGGTCGGCGTTCTCCGCGTAGCCATCGATGACGTTGATGCGCATGGTGGACGGTCCCCCCGGGCCGCTCGAAGCTCGAATGTCTAGCTCCGTACCAATCTTCCGGCGAAATGACAAAGAGTTCACTTGCGAATACCCCTTCACGGGGGCACTTCTTGTCATGGTTGGGAAATTTTCCCCCGTCGCGAGTGATTCGAGGGGCCGCCATGGATGAGAACGGACTCGAATTCCTGCGGACGATTGCTGACCGGAAGGTGGAATCCTCCGCCGCGCGCGCGCTGAACAGGATTGCGCAGTCCCTCGATTTGCCGATCGAGGCGTTCTACGGTTCCGATCACTGCGGATCTGTGGACCGTCCGGCCATCGAGCGGGAGACGGAGCGGCTGCTGATGCTGGTCGGGGTCCACCTGCGCCGACTCGATCCTGCGGCGCGGAGGCGATTCGGTGAGGCGGTCCAAGCTCTGGTCGGCCCCGAACCGACCGAGGCATGCGCGCGCACCGCGGAGAATGCGGAGCGCGGCGACCCGTGAGCGCGGGGTCCGACGGTTGGAAGCCCCTCCCCCACGGACCGAGGGCTTCGATATCCTGCCGGACCGTCTCCGGCCGGGCGCGGTCCGCCGCTCTCGACGGCCTCGATTGCGGCCTCCGCCGGGGCTGAACCGGATACGGAGCCTGCGGGATCGGCCTCCGTCAGGTCTGCCGGAGATACGGCGCCGGCTTCTGCCCCAGGATCCGCCACGTACCGACGAGCCCGAGGAGGATCGCCAGCGCCACCGCGGCCACGGCCGCGACCAGCGCGCCCGACAGGTCGAGGCGGAAGTCGAGGTGCATGACCTTGGCGACGATCACCCAGCCGGCGAGCGTCCCGGCCAGGAGGCCGAACAGCGCCGTGGCGAGCCCGAGCGCGGCGTATTCGAGGGCGTAGGCGGTCAGCAGCCGCGCCCGGCTCGCGCCCAGCACCTTGAGCACGACGGCGTCGTAGAGCCGCGCCCGGTGCCCGGCCGCGATGGCGCCGGCCAGCACGAACAGGCTCGCCAGCACCGCCACGGCGCTCGCCCCCCGGATCGCCAGGACCAGCCGGCCGACGAGGTCCCCGATCGCGTCGAGGGCATCCTTCACCCGCACGGCGCTCACCGACGGGAAGGTCTTGGCGACGTCGCGCAGGATGCGGTTCTCGGCGGAAGCGTCGGTGCCGCCGGGCAGGGTCAGCGTCGCGAGGTCGGAATGCGGCGCGCCCCGGAAGGTGCCCGGCGAGAACACCATCACGAAGTTGATGCCGAGGTTGCGCCACTCCACCCGGCGCAGGTTGAAGATCGTCGCGGTGAGGTCGCGCCCGAGCACGTTCACCGTCACGGTGTCGCCGAGCTTCAAGCCGAGCTGGCGGGCGAGGTCGGCCTCGAAGGAGACCAGCGGCTTCGCGCCCTGCTCCGGGCTCCACCACGCCCCCGCGGTGAGGCTGGAGCCGTCCGGCACCGTGTCGGCGTAGGTGATGCCCCGGTCGCCGTCGAGCACCCAGGCGGCGTCCTCCGGGGGGCGGATCTTGCTCGCCGGCACGCCGTTCAGGGCGACGATCCGGCCGCGCATCATCGGCACGTCCTCGATCTTCCCGCTCGAGGCCGAGCGCGCCAGGAACTCGCGGAACTGGGCGGCGTCCCGGGAGGGAATGTCCAGGAAGAAGAGATTCGGCGCCCGGGCCGGCAGGGTCGCGCTGATCGTGCGGCGGACATTGGCGTCGATCAGGCTGAGCGTCACGAGGAGCGTCACGCCGAGGCCGAGCGACAGGACGATGGCGGGCGTCAGGGCGCCGGGCCGGTGCAGGTTGGCGAGCGCCATCCGGGGCGCCGGCCAGCGCGGGTGCGGCAGGCGGCGGGCGAGCGCCATCAGGCCGAGCGCCACCAGATGCAGCAGGCCGAACGCGATGGCTGCGGCCGCGATGAAGATCAGCGCGACGCGCCGGTCGAAGGCGGTCGCCACCGACAGGCCGACCAGGGCCGCGAGGCTGACGGCGAGCCAGATCCGGTAGCGCCAGCGCGGGCTGACGCGGGCCGGGTCGACCGTGTCGCGGAACAGCCCGGAGACCGGCACGTCGTGGGCGCGGCCGAGCGGCGTGATCGCGAAGGCGAAGGCCGTGATCAGCCCGTAGGCGGCCGCGAGCGCCAGCTCCCCGGGGGCGAGCGTCGGGTTCAGCGGCAGCGGCAGGTCGGCGGAGAACAGGGCGTCGAGGAGGAAGGGCAGGCTCGCGCCGATCGCGAGGCCGATCAGGGTGCCGAGGCCGGCGATCAGCATCACCTGCGTCAGGTACAGGGCGACCACCTGCGAGCCCGGCGCGCCGACGCTCTTGAGCGTCGCGATCGAGGGCCGCTTGCGCTCCACGAAGGCGTGGACGGCGTTGCCGACCCCGACGCCGCCGACGATCAGCGCGGTGAGTCCCACCAGGGTCAGGAACTGCGTGAAGCGCTCGATGCTCTTGGCGAAGCGCGGGTCGGCGTTGGTGCGCGAGCGGATCTCCCAGCCGGCCTCGGGGGTGGCGGCGCGGATCCGGGCCTGCGCCGCGTCGAGGTCGGCGTCCGGCGTGCCGGGCGGCAGGACCAGACGGTAGCTCCAGCGGTTGAGGCTGCCGGGCTGGACGAGGCCGGTGGCGCGGAGCGTCGGCTCGGAGACCATCAGCCGCGGACCGAAGCCGATGCCGCCGGCGATCTTGTCGGGCTCGGACACGATGGTGCCGCGGATCGCCACGTCGTGCCCGGCGAGCGCGATCCGGTCGCCGACCTTGACGTCGAGGCGGGTGAGCAGGGCCGGGTCGGCCAGCGCCCCCGGCACCCCGTCGCGCTCCGCCAGCAGGTCGGCGAGGCGGCCCGGCGGGTCGGTCGCGAGGTCGCCGGCGGCCGGATAGGTGGCGGGGTCGACGGCCTTCAGCTCGACCAGGGCCGCGTCGCCGCTGCCCGCCACCGCCATGGCCCGCAGGGAGGCGACGATGTCGAGGCGGCCTTCGCGCGCCAGCGCCTGCCTCTCCGCGTCGGTCGCCTCGCGGTTGATGAGGTTGAAGGCGAGGTCGCCGCCGAGGATGCGCCGGCCCTCCCGGCCGAGCCCGTCCGAGAGCGAGCGCGAGATCGACGCCACGCCCGCGATGGCCATGACGCCCAGCGCGATGCAGGCGAGGAACACCGCGAAGCCGTCGAGCCCGGCCCGCAACTCGCGCAGCGCGAGGCGCAGGGTGAGCGGGATCCGGCGGGGCGCGGGTTCGGGGCGGGTGATCGTGCCGTGCATCAGGCGGTCACCGCCTCCTCGATCCGCCCCGAGCGCAGGCGCACGGTGCGGTCGCACAGGCGGGCGAGGCCGTTGTCGTGGGTGACGAGGACCAGCGTCGCGCCGCGGTCGCGCTTCAGCCGGAACAGCAGGTCGACGATCTGGCGGCCGGTGGCCTCGTCGAGGTTGCCGGTGGGCTCGTCGGCGACCAGGATCGCCGGGTCGGGGGCGACCGCCCGGGCGATGGCGACGCGCTGCTGCTCGCCGCCGGAGAGCTGCGCCGGGTAATGGTGCAGCCGGTGCCCGAGGCCGACCGCCTCCAGCTCGGCGCGTGCCCGCTCCAGGGCGCCGGGCCGGTCGGCGAGTTCGAGCGGAAGGGCCACGTTCTCGAGCGCCGTCATGGTCGGCACGAGGTGGAAGGCCTGGAACACGATGCCGATCCGGCGCCCGCGGAACCGCGCCAGCGCGTCCTCGTCGAGGCGGACGAGATCGGTGTCCTCGATGACGACGCCGCCGGAATCGGGCCGCTCCAGCCCGGCCATCACCATCAGCAGCGTCGACTTGCCGGAGCCGGACGGGCCGACGAGGCCGACCGCCTCGCCGCGGTCGACATTCAGCGAGATGCCGCGCAGGACGTGGACGCGGGCGGCGCCGCGGCCGAGGCTGAGATCGATGTCCGACAGCGCGATCGCGGGCTCGCGCAGCACCTTGCCTTGGCTCACCGGTGAGCCGATCTGTGGGCGATGACGAGCATGGCGCGCGAGGTCCTCACGTGGGGTCGATCCCTTCGGCTTCGATCTTGGCTCTACGGGCCGCGGGTGCACCGCGATATGGGTTCGGCATTGGGGCCGCGCCATGACGCGCGCGCTGTGTTCCGGCGCACGGCCCTGTATGCCGCAGCGCTAGCGCTCCTGATGGTCCCTTTCATGACAGCCGTCGCGCCGGGAGCGCGGGCCGCGCCCGGCGGGCCGGTCAAGCTCGTCGCCCTCGGCGACAGCCTGACCGCGGGCTACAAACTCCCGGCCGACGCCGCCTTCCCGACCGTGCTGGAGCGCCTGCTCAAGGCCAGGGGCGCGGACGTGACGGTCGCCAATGCCGGCGTCTCCGGCGACACCGCCACGGGCGGCCTCGACCGGGTCGACTGGTCTGTCCCGGACGGGACCGCGGGCGTGATCCTCGAACTCGGCGCCAACGACATGCTGCGCGGCACCGACCCGAAGGTCACCGAGGGCGCGCTCTCGGCGATCATCGAGCGGCTGAAGGCCCGGGGCATCCCGGTCCTGCTCGCCGGCATGCAGGCCGCGCCCAACCTCGGGCCGGACTACAAGGCGCGGTTCGACGCGATCTACCCGGCGCTCGCCGAGCGCTACGGCCTGACCCTCTACCCGTTCTTCCTCGACGGGATCATCGGCGACCGGGCGCAGCACCTCGACGACATGATCCACCCGAACCGGCAGGGCGTGGAGACCATCGCTTCCCGCATGCTGCCGACGGTGGAGGGTTTCCTGGGGAGCCTCCGGCAGGGGGCGTCGCGGTAGTGCCGCGCCTGTTCACCGGCCTCGCCGTGCCGCCCGCGATCGCCGACGCGCTCAGGGCCTGGCAGGGCGGCCTGCCCGGGGCCCGCTGGATCGAGCCCGGCGACTTCCACGTGACCGTGCGGTTCATCGGCGACGTCGACGCGACCACGGCCGACGACGTGGTGGAGGCGCTGTCCGAGATGCGGGTCCGCCCGGCCCTGACGGTGACGCTCGACGGCCTCGGCATCTTCGGCGGCGACAGGCCGCGGGCGCTCTACGCCTCGGTGGTGCCGGAGGCGGAGCTGATGGATCTCCAGGCCGAGCAGGAGCGGCTCGTGCGCCGGGCCGGGGTCGAGCCGGAGCGGCGGAAATTCACCCCGCACGTGACCCTGGCGCGCCTCCGGCGCGACGCCACGCCGGAGGCGGCGGCGATGTACCTGTCGCAGGCGCCGGTCTTCGCGCCGCTGATTTACACGTCGGACCGGGTGACGCTGTTCTCGGCGCGGGACTCGACCGGCGGCGGTCCGTACGTGGCGGAGGCGGAGTTCGCGTTCGCGTGATGCGCCTGGGCTCGGTCGTTCACGTCCTTGCGAGCGAAGCGAAGCAATCCAGAGTCGGCGACATCGCCCCGAACGTCGCGCTGCCCTGGGTCACTTCGCGTCGCTCGTGATGACGGAGGTTCGGTCTTCATGCGGGCCGATCGCGCGATCGGCCCGAACCGGCCTACAACCGCCGCAGGGCCACGCTCTCGATCCGGTGGCTCGCGCCCTTGGTCAGGATCAGGCTCGCCCGCTGGCGGGTCGGCACGATGTTCTCGCGCAGGTTCGGCAGGTTGATCGTCGTCCAGAGCCGGTCGGCGATGTCGAGGGCCTCGGTCTCGGCGATCTCGGCGTATTTCCGGAAGTACGAGCGCGGGTCGCGGAACGCCGTCTGCCGCAGCTTCATGAAGCGCGTGACGTACCAGCGGTGCAGGTCGTCCTCGTGGCCGTCGAGATAGATCGAGAAGTCGAAGAAGTCGGACACGAACGGGATCGCGGTCCCGTCGCGCGGCAGGCGGGCGGGCTGGAGCACGTTCAGGCCCTCGACGATCAGGATGTCGGGGCTCTCCACGACCCGCTCCTCCCCGGGCACCCGGTCGTAGACGAGGTGCGAGTAGAGCGGCGCGGTCACGCGCTTGTGGCCGGCCTTCACGTCGTGGAGGAAGCGCAGCAGCGCGGCGGTGTCGTAGCTCTCCGGGAAACCCTTGCGCTCCATCAGCCCGTTGGCGGCGAGTTCGGCGTTGGGCAGCAGGAACCCGTCGGTGGTGACGAGGTCGACCTTCGGGGTGTTGGGCCAGCGCGCCAGCAGGGCGGTCAGGATGCGGGCGGTCGTGGACTTGCCCACCGCCACCGACCCAGCGAGCCCGATGATGTAGGGCGCCTTGGTCTCGCGCTCGGCCATCAGGAAGCGCTGCGTCGCCTTGAACAGGCCCTGCGTCGCCGCGACGTACAGGGCGAGCAGACGGGACAGCGGCAGGTAGATCGCCACCACCTCCTCGACCGAGATCGGGTCGTTGATCGATTGCAGCCGCTCCAGGTCTTCCTGGTTGAGGGTGAGCGGCGTGTCGGCGCGCAGCTGCGCCCATTCCTCGCGGCTGAAGCGGCGATACGGCGAGAGCCGGTCGGACGCTTCGAGGATCGCCTCGACCGAGCCCGGCAGCGCGGCCGCGTTCACGCGTGGCGCCTCGCGGCCTTCTCGGCGATGCCGCTCTGGGCCGTGCGACGCTCCAGCTCCGCCATCACGGCATCGAGCTCGACCCCGCCCGCCCGGAGCAGCACGACGAGGTGGTAGAGCACGTCGGCGGCCTCGTTCCGCAGGCCGGTCTTGTCGCCCTGCACGGCCGCGATCGCCGCCTCCACCGCCTCCTCGCCGAGCTTCTTGGCCGCCTTGGCGGGGCCCTCGGACAGGAGCTTGGCCGTGTAGGAGGTGGCCGGATCGGTCCCGGCACGGCTCGCCACGAGGGCGGCGAGGTCGGCGAGCGTGTAGGCGGTCATGAAGCGATCTGCATGTTGCGACGGCCCCTTATACAGATCAGGGCCGGATTTCGGCAGGAAACTGCGCCACGGCCGCTCGGCGGGCAAGCGGAGCGGGTGAAGGCCGCCCGGCTTTGTCTGGGGATCACCCGTTGTCTTGGGTTCACCCGTTCGGCAGGTGCCGCGCCAGCGCTTCCAGCACGGCCATGCGGACGGCGACGCCCATCTCGACCTGCTCGCGGATCAGCGACTGCGCCCCGTCGGCGATCTCGGAGGAGATCTCGACGCCGCGGTTCATCGGCCCCGGATGCATCACCAGGGCGTCGGGCTTGGCGAGCGCCAGCTTCTCGCCGTCGAGGCCGAAGTATCGGAAATACTCCTTCACGGACGGCACGAACGAGCCGTTCATGCGCTCCCGCTGGAGGCGCAGCATCATCACGATGTCGCAGCCGACGAGGCCCTTGCGCATGTCCGTGAAGGTCTCGACGCCGAAGCGCTCGATCCCGGAGGGCAGCAGCGTCGAGGGCGCGATCAGGCGGACCCGCGCGCCCATGGCCTGGAGCAGGATGATATTGGATCGCGCCACCCGCGAGTGCAGGACGTCGCCGCAGATCGCCACCTGCAGGCCCTCGATCCGGCCCTTGTTGCGGCGGATGGTGAGCGCGTCGAGGAGGGCCTGAGTCGGGTGCTCGTGGGCGCCGTCGCCGGCATTGACCACCGCGCAGTCGACCTTGCGGGCGAGCAGGTGAACGGCGCCCGCCGATTCGTGACGGACCACGATGATGTCGGGCCGCATGGCATTGAGCGTCGCGGCGGTGTCGATCAGGGTCTCGCCCTTCTTCACCGAGGACGAGGCCACCGACATGTTCATCACGTCGGCGCCGAGCCGCTTGCCGGCGAGCTCGAAGGACGATTGCGTCCGCGTCGAGGGCTCGAAGAACAGGTTGATCTGCGTGCGGCCCCGCAGGGTCGTGCGCTTCTTCTCCACCTGCCGCGAGATGTCGACGGCGGATTCGGCGGCGTCGAGCAGCCCCTCGATGTCGGGCCGGGTCAGGCCCTCGATGCCGAGGAGGTGCCGGTGCGGGAAGGCCGGGGTCGGAGGCGTCGTCATGATGAGGCCCGGGTGTAGGTGCGGCGCGCCCGGGGGGCAAGGCTGTTCGGCGCTCATCCCGGTTCAGTCATGACGCTCGCTCCGTCAGGGGCTGCGGGCGTCACGGGTTCGAGGCCCAGGCTGTCCGTCCGGCGGCAGGAGGGGGCGCGTCGCGCTCCGTCATCGACGGCGCGCGCCCATCGGCGCAGTCGCACTTCGAGAGGCGGCTGCGGCCTTTTTCCCGGCGGATGGTAACCGCCCGCCCCCGCGCCACGTATCTGCCCGAACGGTCGGGATTCGTACGCTCCCGACCCCGCGCCGCTTGCCCGGGATCCAGACGCTTGGCCGCCTCCCCTGCCCTCGAAGCCCCCGAGACCGTCGACCGGCAGGGGCGCCGCTGGTTCTACCGCCACCCGCTGGTCATCCGGCTGGCGCACTGGATCAACGCCGCGGTGCTGCTGGTGCTGCTGATGAGCGGCCTGCAGATCTTCAACGCCCACCCGGCGCTCTACTGGGGTTCGGTCTCGACCTTCGACAATCCGTCGCTCGCCATCACCAGCGAGCCCGGCCGCGACGGCACGACCCGCGGCGTCGTGACGGTCGGTTCCCACACCCTCGACACGACCGGCGTGCTCGGCCTGTCGAGGGAGGGCGGCACCGAGGTGGAGCGCGCCTTCCCGTCCTGGGCGACGCTGCCGGCCAACCAGGACCTCGCGACCGGGCGGCGCTGGCACTTCCTGTTCGCGTGGCTCCTCGTGATCAACGGGGCGGTCTACCTGCTCTACGGCCTGGTCTCGGGCCAGCTCCGCCGCCGCCTGATCCCCGACGGCGACCAGATCCGCGACTTCGGCGGCTCCGTGAAGGAGCACCTGCTCCTGCGCTTCCCCGAGGGCACCGAGGCCAAGCGCTACAACGTCATCCAGAAGCTCACCTACCTCGTCCTCGTGCTCGGCCTGCTGCCCGCGATGGTGCTCGCCGGCCTCGCCATGTCGCCCGGGATGGACGCCGCGTGGCCCTGGCTGACCGAGCTGTTCGGCGGCCGGCAATCGGCGCGCAGCGTCCACTTCATCGCCGCCGGGCTGATCGTGCTGTTCGTGGTGGTCCACGTGCTGCTCGTGGTCGTCTCCGGGCTCGTCAACAACATGCGCGGCATGATCACCGGCTGGTTCAGCCTCGGCCGCGACCGGGAGACCGCGCGATGATCCTCCACCGCCGCAAGCTCCTCACCGCGGGCGCCGGCCTGATGGGCACCGCGCTGCTGGCCGGCTGCGACAAGTTCGCCGGGACCGAGACGGGGCAGCGCACCCTCAAGGTCGGCGAGGACGCCAATGAATACGTCCAGCGCCTGCTGATGTCGCCGACGACCCTGGCCCGGGAATTCCCGGCCTCGATGATCTCGCCCTGGTTCAAGCCGAACGGCACGATCGACCCGCCGGACCGCGCCTACCGGGCGCTGGCGGCGCGGAACTTCTCGGACTTCAAGCTCTCCGTCGACGGGCTGGTCCAGACGCCGCTGTCGCTGAGCCTCGCGGACCTGCGCGCCCTACCCGCCCGCACCCAGATCACGCGGCACGATTGCGTGGAGGGCTGGAGCTGCATCGGGCAATGGGGCGGCGTGCCGCTCGCCGAGGTGCTCAAGAAGGCCGGGCTGAAGCCGCAGGCGCGCTACGCGGTGTTCCACTGCGCCGACACGCTGGAGTTCGAGGCCGGTCCCAAGGGCGGTGGCAGAGGGCGCGACCAGGGCGCGTCCCTCTGGCGCCCGACCCATCCGGGCGCGGTGCGCGAGGCTTACGTGCAGCTCGCCGCCGCCGACGATTGGGGCGGCCCGGCCACCGCGACCGACGCGCCCAAGGACGATTGGGGCCAGGGCAGCCCGGCCCCGGAGCCCGAGCCGGCGGGGATCCCGATCCGCTACTACGAGAGCATCGACCTCTACGACGCCTTCAACCCGCAGACGATCTTGGCCTACGACCTCAACGGCAAGCCGCTGCCCGTCTCGAACGGCGCGCCCCTGCGGCTGCGGGTCGAGCGCCAGCTCGGTTACAAGCAGGCCAAGTACGTGATGCGGGTCGAGATGGTGGAGTCGCTCGCCGGGATCGGCCAGGGCAGCGGCGGCTACTGGGAAGACCGCGGCTACGAGTGGTACGCGGGGATCTGACCGCTCAGCGCGGTGTCTCTCCGCGCCCGCGTTCGACCGCCTCCAACAGCAGGGCATTGACGCGCGCCTGCCAGCCGGGCCCCTGCGCGCGGAAATGCGCGGCCACGTCCGGAAGGAGACGGATCGTGTCCGATCCGTCAGCCATTTCAGGAGCCATGTCGGGTGGTCCGCGCCGCACGAACCGGTCGCCGGAATAGAAGTCGGCGCGCTCGAGCATCGCATCCGTCAGCTCGGGGATCTCGTCGTACTCCTCCGACGTGATCGCGTGCGCGTCCATCTTGACGAGGTCGCTCTTCACCGGGGCCTCAGCGGATGAGCGGTGCGTAGCGCTTCTGCTCCCTGGCATTGGCCTTCCTCATCGAGAAAAAATGGTGATCCTGGTCCCGAGGCGTCCAGATCACGATGACCATGCGGCCAGCCAGGACGCCGACCGTGACGAGACGGATCTCGCCTTAGTCCTGACGGACATCCTCGAACGTGAACGTCCGGCCCGCGAACACCAGTGCCGCATCCTCGAAGTCGAGCCCGCGTTCCGCGCGGGTCCGACTGCGCTTGGCCGGATCGTAGGTGACCGCCATCGCGCACCGTTCATATAAGCCGCTCGCGCGGCTTACGACGAGTCCCTCGGGCGAGGCTTGCGCGGATTCGCGATTTGACAACCCGCCGCCCGTGACCCACTTGTGCCCGGCGCGCGGCCCCGGCCCGACGGCGGGCATACGTCCCACGCGAATCTCGAGCAGAATTCGTCCGTCGCGCCCAGGCTCCGTCAGGGGCAGAGGTCTGAATGAAAGTCGTCGTCGTCGAGTCGCCGGCCAAAGCCAAGACGATCAACAAGTATCTCGGCCGCGACTATGAAGTCATCGCCTCCTTCGGGCATATCCGCGACCTGCCGCCCAAGGACGGCTCGGTGGATCCCGAGCAGGACTTCCACATGGTCTGGGAGCTGGCCGACCGCGGGGCGAGCCGGGTCTCGGAGATCGCCAAGGCGGTCAAGGGCGCCGACAAGCTGATCCTCGCCACCGACCCGGATCGCGAGGGCGAGGCGATCTCCTGGCACGTGCTGGAGGCGCTCACCGCCCGCAAGGCGCTCAAGGGCATCCCGGTCGAGCGCGTGACCTTCAACGCCATCACCAAGGCGTCGGTCGAGCAGGCGATGCGCAAGCCGCGGGAGATCGACCAGGCGCTGGTCGACGCCTACCTGGCGCGCCGGGCGCTCGATTACCTCGTCGGCTTCAACCTCTCGCCGGTCCTGTGGCGCAAGCTGCCGGGCGCCCGCTCGGCCGGGCGCGTGCAGTCCGTGGCGCTCCGGCTCGTGGTCGAGCGCGAGATGGAGATCGAGCGGTTCAAGCCGCGCGAGTACTGGACGCTCATCGCCACGCTGACGACCGCCGATGGCGCGACCTTCGAGGCCCGCCTCGTGGGCGCCGACGGCAAGCGGATCCAGCGCATCGACGTCGGCACGGGCGAGGAGGCGGCCGCCTTCAAGCGCGACCTCGAGCTCGCGACCTTCCAGGTGGCGAGCGTCGAGGCGAAGCCCGCCAAGCGCCACCCGCAGCCGCCCTTCACGACCTCGACCCTCCAGCAGGAGGCCTCCCGCAAGCTCGGGATGGCGCCGGCCCAGACCATGCGGGTCGCCCAGCGGCTCTACGAGGGCGTCGATATCGGCGGCGAGACGGTCGGCATCATCACCTACATGCGGACCGACGGCGTCGACATGGCGCCGGAGGCGATCCAGGACGCCCGCCGGGTGATCGGCAAGGAGTTCGGCGACCGCTACGTGCCGGACGTTCCGCGCAAGTACAGCGTCAAGGCCAAGAACGCCCAGGAGGCCCACGAGGCGGTGCGCCCCACCGACATGGGCCGCCTGCCCAAGATGGTGGCGCGCCACCTCGAGCCCGAGCAGGCCCGGCTCTACGAGCTGATCTGGACCCGCACCATGGCCAGCCAGATGGAATCGGCCGAACTGGAGCGGACCACCGTCGACGTCACCGCCAAGGTCGGACCGCGGACCATCGACCTGCGCGCCACCGGCCAGGTGGTGAAGTTCGACGGCTTCCTGACCCTCTACCAGGAGGGCAAGGACGACGAGGAGGACGAGGAGAGCCGCCGCCTGCCGCCCATGAAGGCCGGCGACTCGCTCGCCCGCGAGCGGATCAGCTCGACCCAGCACTTCACCGAGCCGCCGCCGCGCTACTCCGAGGCGAGCCTCGTGAAGCGCATGGAGGAGCTCGGCATCGGCCGCCCGTCGACCTATGCCGCGGTTCTCCAGACCTTGCGGGATCGCGAATACGTCAAGATCGAGAAGAAGCGGCTGCAGCCGGAGGACAAGGGGCGGCTCGTCACGGGCTTCCTCGAGAGCTTCTTCCGGCGCTACGTCGAGTACGACTTCACCGCCGGCCTCGAGGAGCAGCTCGACCGGGTCTCCAACGCCGAGATCGACTGGCGGGCGGTGCTGCGCGACTTCTGGCGCGACTTCTCCGCGGCGATCGGCGAGACCAAGGAGCTGCGCGTCGCCGACGTGCTGGAGGCGCTGAACGGCCTCCTCGGCCCGCACATCTTCCCCGACAAGGGCGACGGCTCGAACCCGCGCACCTGCCCGACCTGCGGCTCGGGCCAGCTGTCGCTGAAGCTCGGCAAGTTCGGCGCGTTCATCGGCTGCTCGAACTACCCGGAGTGCAAGTACACCCGGCAGCTCTCGGCCTCGGGCGTCGACGGCGACGGTGACGGCTCCTCGGCCGAGGGCGGCCAGCCGGGCGTGCGGGTGCTGGGCGACGATCCCGCGACCGGCCTGCCGGTGACGCTGCGTGACGGCCGGTTCGGACCGTTCCTCCAGCTCGGCGAGGCCTCCGCCGAGAAGGGCGCCGAGAAGCCGAAGCGCTCGTCGCTGCCCAAGGGGCTCAGCCCCTCGGACGTGGATCTCAACAAGGCGCTGGCCCTGCTGGCGCTGCCGCGCGAGGTGGCCCGCCACCCCGAGACCGGCGAGCCGATCCTGGCCAATCTCGGCCGGTTCGGACCCTACGTGCAGCACGGGAAAACCTACGCCAATCTCGGCAAGGACGACGACGTGCTGGAGATCGGGGCTAACCGCGCCATCGACCTGATCGTCGCCAAGGAGCAGGGCGGCGGACGCGGCCGCCCGGCCGCCGATCCGGGCCGGCCGCTCGGCAAGGACGAGGCCAGCGGCCGCGATCTCGTGGTCAAGGCCGGCAAGTACGGGCCCTACGTCACGGACGGCGAGGTCAACGCCACGCTGCCGAAGACGATGAGCGCCGAGGCGCTGACCCTCGACGAGGCGATCGCCCTGATGAACGCCAAGCGCGCCGCGGGCGGCGGCAAGCCGGCGAAGCGCGGGGCGGTCCGGAAAGGGTCGGCGCGGGCCGCGAGCGGCGACAAGCCGGCGGCGAAGAAGACCGCCGCGAAGAAGCCTGCGGCCAAGAAGGCGGCGGCGAAGACGTCGAGCGCGGGCTGAAGCGTTCGTGGACGAGGCTGAGGCGGGCCGGCAAGCCCGCCCGTCCTTGCGAGCGGAGCGAAGCAATCCAGTGCAGCGCGAGGCGTTCGAACGTGGCGCCGGCTGGGTTGCTTCGCTCCGCTCGCAAGGACGTGGCAGAGGCAGCGTTGCCGCCCCTCACCGCGGGTTGCGGTCAGCGATCGGGTTCAGACCAAGTAGGTGATCGTCGCCGCGACCGCAGTCGCGAAGGTCGCCAAGGTGATCGTGGTGGCATTGACCAGCGCCCGCCCGGCCGGCGCGACAGCCGCGTCATCGTCGCAGCCGAAGGCGGCGCCGGCCGCGTGCTCGAAGCGGATCAACGTGAGGCGGCGGGCCTCGATCGCGGCGTCGCTCATGGACTGCGGCTCCCTGACCACGGTCAAGATTTATCTCCGCCACCAACGTCGATCGTCCCGTTCTGTTCCGGGCGTCGCCTGTGGAAGCCGGGCATGCGGGTCACGAGAAAGCCTTAACCCATTGTTGTGCAACGTCGTGATGACGGCCCGGCGCGCGGAACCGTGTGCCGACACGGACGCGGCCCTCGCTCGCGGCGGCGCAGCATGCGATGATGCGACCGCCTCGCCGCAGGGCGAACGGCTTTGATGTTTATGGTTTGTTCCGCTATCATGCGGGGATGAAGGCGCATGCTCCACGACCCGAGACCCGTCCCAAGACCCGTCTGCGCGAAGCCGAGCCGGCCGACGCGCCGCGCGCCAGGAGACCGCGCGTGAGCGATCCGGCGCGGGACCTGTTCGGGCCGGGCGGCAAGGGCGCGGCGGCCCGCCCGCCCGAGCCGCGGCGGCGGCTGGATTCGGCGGCCTCCGTGGCGACGCTCGCGGCCGCCGAGCCGGAGGGCGGCTACACCGCCTCCGACATCGAGGTGCTGGAGGGGCTGGAGCCCGTCCGGCGCCGGCCCGGCATGTATATCGGCGGCACCGACGAGCGGGCGCTGCACCACCTGTTCGCCGAGGTGATCGACAACTCGATGGACGAGGCGGTCGCCGGCCATGCCAGCTTCATCGAGGTGGAGCTGGAGGAATCTGGCGCCCTCGTGGTGACCGACAACGGCCGCGGCATCCCCGTCGACCCGCACCCGAAATTTCCCGGCAAGTCGGCGCTCGAGGTCATCATGACCACGCTGCACGCCGGCGGGAAGTTCGACTCGAAGGTCTACGAGACCTCGGGCGGCCTGCACGGCGTCGGCATCTCGGTGGTGAACGCGCTCTCAGACCTGCTCGAGGTCGAGGTGGCGCGCAACCAGACCCTCTACCGCCAGACCTTCTCGCGCGGTCATGCCCAAGGGGCCTTGGAACTGGTCGGCCGGGTGCAGAACCGCCGCGGCACCCGCGTGCGCTTCCACCCGGACGCCCAGATCTTCGGCTCGCTGAAGTTCGACCCGCGCCGCCTGTTCAAGATGGCGCGCTCCAAGGCCTACCTGTTCGGCGGCGTCGAGATCCGCTGGCGCTGCGCCCCTGCCCTCCTCGAGGGGCTGGAGGACGTGCCGGCCGAGGCGGTGCACCGCTTCCCCGACGGGCTGCGCGACTACCTCGCCCGCGACATCGACGGGAAGGAACTCGTCACCGACGCCATGTTCTCCGGCAAGATCACCAAGCCGGGCTCGCACGGGTCGCTCGAATGGGCGGTGGCCTGGATGGTCGCCGAGGACGGGATCTCGCACTCCTACTGCAACACGATCCCGACGCCCGAGGGCGGCACCCACGAGGCCGGCCTGCGCGTCGCCCTGCTGCGCGGCCTGCGCGAGCATGCCGAGCGGGTGAACCAGGCCAAGCGCATGACGGCGGTGACCACCGACGACGTCATGGCGACCTGCGCGTCGATGCTCTCGGTCTTCATCCGCGAGCCGGAGTTCCAGGGCCAGACCAAGGACAAGCTCGCCACCGTGGAGGCCCAGCGCATCGTCGAGACGGCGGTGCGCGACGCCTTCGACCACTGGCTCGCCGCCTCCCCGGCCCAGGCCAACAAGCTCCTCGACTGGGTGATCGACCGGGCCGAGGAGCGCCTGCGCCGCCGCCAGGAGAAGGAGGTCGCCCGCAAGAGCGCGACCCGCAAGCTGCGCCTGCCCGGCAAGCTCGCCGACTGCTCGGCGGCCGGCACCGCGGGCTCGGAGATCTTCATCGTCGAGGGCGACTCGGCCGGCGGCTCGGCCAAGCAGGCCCGGGACCGGGCGACCCAGGCGATCCTGCCGCTGCGCGGCAAGATCCTGAACGTCGCCTCGGCCTCGCGCGACAAGCTCGGCGCCAACCAGCTGATCTCGGATCTCACCCTGGCGCTCGGCTGCGGCACCGGTTCGGCCTTCCGCGAGGCGGACCTGCGCTACGAGAAGGTGATCATCATGACGGACGCCGACGTCGACGGCGCCCACATCGCCTCGCTGCTGATCACCTTCTTCTACCGCCAGATGCCGAGGCTGATCGACCGCGGCCACCTCTACCTCGCGATCCCGCCGCTCTATCGGCTGCAGCAGGGCTCGAAGGTGGCCTATGCCCGGGACGACGCGGATCGGGAGCGGATCGTCAAGACCGTGTTCAAGGGCGGCAAGGTCGAGATCGGGCGGTTCAAGGGCCTCGGCGAGATGATGCCGGCCCAGCTCAAGGAAACCACCATGGATCCGAAGAAGCGCACATTGCTGCGCGTCGCGGTCCTGGACGAGGCCCGGGAATCGACCGGCGACACGGTCGAGCGCCTGATGGGCAACAAGCCCGAGGCGCGCTTCGCCTTCATCAGCGAGCGCGCGGCCTTCGCCGAGGGCGCCGACCTCGACATTTGACGCCGGAGCGCCGGCGCGGCCGCGCCGCGTCGGTCGATGGCGCCGCGCCGTCATCGCGAGCGCAGCGAAGCAACCCAGCAGCGCCACGTTCACCGAAGTCGCGCTGCCCTGGATTGCTTCGCTGCGCTCGCAAAGACGGGTGACGGGTTTCGGTCGCGCCTTATCGGGGCGGCGCGATCACCTTGGCCGGGTCGAAGGGCTGGGCCGCCGCCACCGTGTCCTTGCCCATGTTGAGGACCGCCGAGAAGCGGTCGCCGCCGGGACGCAGCACGAGGGCGCCCGGCTCGACCGCGATGAGCTTGCTGCCGAGGCCGAGGAAGCCGCCGACGTCGATCACGACGGCCTTGAGCGTCCCGCCGTCGGCGATGAGCAGATCCTCGATCTTGCCGACGCTGTCGCCGGCGGCGTTGCGTACCGTCACGCCGATCATCTTCGTGGTCAGGAAGGTGACGGGCTTGAGCCCCTGACGCTTGGCCGCGTCCTCGGCGCTTGCCGCCTCCGTCAGCCGCCCGCCCCCCTTGCCGTCCGTCGAGGTTCCCGGTCCCGTGGCCGGCAGGATCGTGTCCTTGCCGATCACGCTGGCGTCCTGCGCGGAGGCCGGCGCGTTCGCGAGGCCGAGGGCCGCGAGCGACAGGAGAAGGATTCGGCTTCGCATGGCTGATCGCTCCGCGCGCCCGGTCCCTGCGTGGAAGGCCCTGTCCGGGTCACTGAGGGGCGCCGCGGTCTCAATCGCGGGCGGCCCGCGCGGTTCCGGCCCTCCCTGTCGCACCCGCCGAGGTCGCTTCGCTGTCCCGAAACGCGAAAGGGCCCGGCCTTGCGGCCGGGCCCTTCGGGAGCGCGGAGCCGGCAGAGCCGGCTCCGGCATCCGGTCTCAGTACGAGCCGAACTTGTAGTTCAGGCCGGCGCGGACGACGGCGAACTCGGTCTTGGCGGCGGCGCCGTTGAGGTAGGCGGTGCCGTTCGGGGGCAGGAGGTTGCCGTAGAACACGCCGCCGGCCGAGTTCTTCTGGCGGTCGAGGCTGACGTACAGGCCTTCGACCTTCAGCGTGACGGCCGAGGAGCGGAAGAAGTTCAGGAACGAGTCGGTGGGCAGGGCGTACTCGACGCCGCCGCCGGCGGCCCAGCCGGTGCGGAAGCT
>NZ_LMPY01000039.1:0-25936 GCF_001424445.1 Methylobacterium sp. Leaf361
CTGGGCATCGAGCAGGTGATGGGGGCGCTGCAGAACATCCGCCAGGCCAGCCAGCAGACCGCGGCCGGCACCCGGCAGGTCGAGGCCGCCTCCGCCAACCTCACCGAGCTCGCCCAGGCCCTCATGGCCCTGGCCGAACGATACCGGCACTGAGGCGGGCGCCCCGTTGGCCGAGGATATCCGCAAGCTCCTGCTCGCCGCCTTCGACGTCGAGCACCGGGAGCACGTCGCGGCGATCCGCGGGGCGCTCGGCAGCGCCACGCCGGACTGGAACGACGTCTTTCGCCGCGCCCACAGCCTGAAGGGCGCCTCCCGCGCCGTCGATCTCCCGGCGGTCGAGGCGGTGGCCCACCGTCTGGAGACGCTGTTCGAGGGCGTGCGCACCGGCGCCACCGCCCTCGACCGCGAGGCGGCCAACGCCGTCCACCTCGCCCTCGACCGGATCGAGTCCTACGTCGCTGGCCTCACCGACGGGTCCGGTCCGGACATGCCGGCCGACGCCCTGGCGGCCCTCGGCCACGTCCTCCGGCTCCCGGGCGAGACGCCGCCGCCGGCACAACCCGCACCACCCGCCGCACCGCCCCCCGCCCCGCTGCCGGATCCGAGTCCGAGCCCGCCACCGGGGCCCCCCGCCGCGCCGGCATCCCCGCCGGCCGCGACCGCCGCGCCGACACAGGCCGACCCCGCGCCGAAACCCGGCTCCGAGCCGCCGGAGGCCTCCGCGGCGATCCTGCGGGTGCCGGCGGAGGCCGTCGAGGCGCTGGCCCGGGCGAGCCACGATCTCGCCAGCACCCTGGCCGGCCAGGCGCCCGCGGCCGACGGCCTCGCCCGGCTCGCCCGCCTGGCCCGCGACCTGCGCGTCGGCGCCGAGGCCCTCGCGGCCGGGGCCGGCGCGGAGCGGCCCGAGTGGCGCGCCCTCGCGGCGCGCGCGGGCGCCTTCGCCCGGGAGGCCGCGGACCTGTCGCGGCGCCAGGCCTCCGCGACCAGCGCGGTCGAGGGCGCCGCGACCCGCGTCCGCGCCGCCGCCGAGCGCCTCGCCCTGGTCCCGGCCGAGACCGTCCTGGCCCCCCTCGCCCGGTCGCTGCGCGAGACCGCCCGGGAGCAGGGCCGCGAGGTCGATCTCGACCTGCGGGGCCTCGACCTGCCGGTGGAGCGCGGCACACTGCAGGCGCTGAAGGATCCGCTGCTCCACGCCCTGCGCAACGCCCTCAGCCACGGCTGGCAGGCGCCGGAGGTGCGGCGCGCGGCCGGCAAGCCGGAGGCCCTGGGCCTCGGGCTGGAGGTCGCGGTGCGCGGCGCCCGCCTGCAGGTCACCGTGTTCGACGACGGGCGCGGCCCCGACCTCGCCCGGATCGAGGCGGCGGCCCGCGAGCGCGGCCTCCTCGGCCCCGCTTCCGCGGCCGAACCCGACACCCTGCTGCGCCTCGTGTTCGAGCCCGGCTTCTCCACCGCCGAGGCGGTCGACACCCTGTCGGGGCGCGGCTACGGCCTCTCGGTCGCCGCGGACGCCGCCCGCCAGCTCATGGGCAGCGTCCGCCTGGAGCCGCGCGACCCGGCCGGCACCGCCCTGATCTTCAGCCTGCCGCTCTCGGCGGCCCGGCGCAGCTTGCTGCTGGTCGAGGCGGCCGGGCGCAGCTACGCCCTCCCCGGGGGCGCCGTGGAGCGCCTCCTGCGCCTGCGGCGCGACGACTTGCCGGTCGCCATGGGCCGGACGATCGTGCGCCTCGGTGACGGGGACGCCGCGACGAGCCACCCGGTGACGGACCTCGCCGCGATCCTCGGACAGGTCGCCGACCCGGCCGATCCCGGCACGCTGACCGCCGTCGTCCTGCGGACCGGCGGCGGCCGTCTGGCCCTGGCGGTCGACCGCCTGCACGACGTCCGTCCGTTCCTGGTCCTGCCCGCGCCGGATTTCGGCGCCGATCCGGGTCTGATCGCCGGCACGGCGGTGCTGAACGGGGACGTGCCGGTGCTGGTCCTCGACCCCGAGGGGCTCGCTTCGCGCGCCCAGGCCGGGACATCGGGCGGCGCGCTCGGAACGATGGCGCCGGCTCCACGTTCGACGACTCACGCCGCGGCGGCCGCGTCCGCGCGCGCGACCATCCTGGTCGTCGACGATTCGATCACCACCCGGACTCTGGAGAAGGGAATCTTGGAAGCCGCCGGCTACCGCGTGGTCGTCTGCGTCGACGGGCAGGACGCCCTCGACCGGCTGCGCGCCGAGATCGAGCCCGTGAACCTGGTGCTCGCCGACGTGGAGATGCCGCGCCTCGACGGGTTCGGCCTCCTGAAGGCCCTGCGGGCCGACGAGCGCTTCGCCCGGCTCCCGGCGATCCTGATGACCTCGCGCGGGGACGCCGCCGACGTCGCCCGGGGCCTGGATCTCGGCGCCGACGCCTACCTGACCAAGCAGAAGTTCGACCAGCGCCAGCTGCTGGATACGATCGGGCAGCTCCTATGACCCCCGTCCGTGTGATGCTCGTGGAGGACAGCCTCGTGGTGCGCGAGCTGCTGCGCCACATCGTCTCCCGCGATCCCCGCCTCGAGCTCGTGGCCGCGGTCGCCTCCGGCGAGGAGGCCCTCGACAAGCTCCGGACCGTGCGGCCGGACGTGATCTCGATGGACATCCGCCTGCCGGGGATCGACGGGCTGGAGACGACCCGCCGGATCATGGCCGAGCACCCGACCCCGATCGTCGTGGTGGCGGATTCGGTCGAGGATAACTCGCTGCGCATCTCGATGAACGCGCTCCGGGCCGGGGCCCTGTCGGTCGTCGAGAAGCCCGTGGCCACGACCCATGCCGGCTACGAGGGCGTGGCCGGCGAGATCTGCACGCAGCTGCGGATCATGGCCCAGGTTCCGGTTATCCGCCGCCGGCCGATCGGCACCGAGTGGGCCGGCCGCTCCGCCGTCGCGCCCCAGGCGCCGCTGGCCGACCTGTCCGGGCAGGCCCCGAGCCTCCTGGGCATCGCCGCCTCGACGGGCGGTCCCCCGGCGCTGGCGCGGGTGATCGGCGCCCTGCCCAAGGACTTCCCGCTGCCGGTCCTGGTCGTCCAGCACATGGGCGCGGCCTTCATGGACGGGTTCGCCAGCTGGCTCGACAGCGTCGTCGCCCTCCCGGTCTCCCTCGCGCAGGACGGCGAGCGCGCCGAACCCGGCCGGGTCTACGTGGCCCCGGGCGACCGCCACCTGGAGATCGGCTCCGGCCGGATCCTGCGGGTGATCGATTCCGCGCCGGTCTCCGGCCAGCGCCCGGCCGCCACCGTGCTGTTCCGGTCCATGGCCCGGCAATCCGGACCCTCCGGCATCGGCGTGCTGCTGACCGGCATGGGCGAGGACGGGGCCCTGGGCCTCGCCGACATGCACCGGGCCGGCGCCCAGACCGTGGCCGAGCACGAGAGCACCGCCGTCGTCTACGGCATGCCGGCGGCGGCCGTGCGTCTCGGGGCCGCCCGCGCCGTCCTACCCCTCGACCGCGTCGCCGACCACGTCCTGCGCCTCGTGGATGCGGGGGCGCGGCCGTGAGCGAGGCCGGCCCGGCGGAGGTGCCGGCCCGGATCCTGCTGGTCGAGGATTCGGAGACGCAGGCCCTGGAACTGCGCCTGCTGCTGGAGGCGCACGGCTTCGCGGTGGAGCGCTGCGCCTCCGCCGAGACCGCCCTCGATCACCTCAACCGCAGCCAGCCCGACCTCGTGGTGGCCGATTACCACCTGCCGGGCATGAACGGCGACGAGCTGATCCGGCAGATGCGCCTCTCGCTGCGCACCCGGGCCCTGCCGGTCCTGATGCTGACCGGCGGCAGCGGCGGCGAGCGCCAGGGTCTGGAGAGCGGCGCCGACGCCTACCTGCCGAAATCCGCCGACCGCGACCTGATGATCCTGCGCATCCGCGCCCTGCTGCGCGAGCGCCGGCCGACGACCGACGGTGAGGGACCGGGCGCCGCCGCGTTCCGGCGCGGGCGGGTCCTGGTGATCGACGGCAGCGCCACCTACCGGACCTTCCTCGCCGGCGTGATGGGCCAGGACGGCCACCACGTGGCGAGCGTCGACGGGCCTGAGGCGGCCCTGGCCGCCCTGGACGCGGCCGCCGGCGACGAGGCCTTCGACTGCGTGACGGTCGATCTCCTGGGGCACGCCTATGACGGCCTCGCCCTGTGCCGGGCGATCAGCCAGCGGCGCTCGGGACAGGCGGCCGGCGCGGGCTTCCACCTCGTCGGCATCGCCGGCAGCGATCCCGCCAAGGACTTCCTCGTCGAAGCCTACGCGGCCGGCGCCGACGACGTGGTCTCGAAGACCGACGCCGAGGTCCTGGCCCTGCGGGTCCGTGGCTTCGTGCGGCGGCGGCTCCTGGAGGAGGACGACCGGCGCATCGCCGGCCAGTTCGGCGAGCGCGAGCGGGCGGTGGAGCGCGCCCGCGCGGAGGCCGACGCGGCCGAGGCCCGAGCGGGCCTCGCCGACGCCCTGGAGCGGGCCAACCGCGACCTCGCCGACGCCAACCGCCAGCTCACCGAGGCGCAGTCCAAGCTCGTCCAGGCCGCCAAGATGGCCTCGCTCGGCGAGCTGGTGGCGGGGATCGCCCACGAGATCAACAATCCCCTGGCCTTCATCCTGGCCCACCAGGGCACCGTCGAGCGCCTGCTCGGCGAGTTGCCGGGCGCCGCTCCGGAGGCCGCCACCCGCGCCATCGACAAGGCCCGGCAGCGGGTCGGCTCGATGCGGATGGGGCTGACCCGCATCCAGGATCTGGTGCTGAACCTCCGGAAGTTCTCGCGCCTCGACGAGGGCGAGCGCGCCCTGGTCAACGTGCCGGAGGCGATCGAGACGGTGCTCGCGCTGATCCAGCACAAGCTCGGCGAGCGCATCGCCGTGGAGCGCAGCTTCACGGGCCGCGCCGAGATCCACTGCACCCCGGCGCTGCTCAACCAGGTGGTGATGAACATCCTGGGCAACGCCGCCGACGCCATGCCGGAGGGCGGCACGATCCGGATCACAACCCAGTCGAACCCCGAACTCGACGAGATTCGCATCAGCGATACCGGGCCCGGCATCCCGGATACGCTGCGTGAGAAGATCTTCGAGCCGTTCTTCACGACGAAACCGGTCGGATCCGGCACGGGCCTGGGTCTTGCGATTGCCTACAGCGTCGTTCAAGCGCATAGCGGCTCGCTCACCGTGGAGACGGCCCCGGGTGGGGGAGCCTGCTTCGTGATCGGGATCCCGCGGCAGGCGGCCAGTGCATGAGTGACGGTACGGCAGGTGTAGGGACGATCCTGGCCGTCGACGACGAGCCGGACATCCTGATCGCCCTGGAGGACCTGTTCGAGGATTCCTACCGGGTTCTGACGACCTCGCGCCCGGCCGAGGCGCTGGAGATCCTGCGCGCCGAGCCCGACATCGCCGTCGTGCTCTCGGACCAGCGGATGCCGGGCCTCACCGGCGACGCGCTCCTAGCCGAGGCCCGCACCTTCCACGACGCGCAGGCGATCCTGCTGACCGGCTACGCCGACATCACCGCGGTGATCGCCGCCCTCAATCGCGGCGGCATCGTCGGCTACGTCACCAAGCCCTGGGATGCCGGGCTGCTCCGCTCCACCGTCCGGCAGGCCTTCGAGCGCCATCGCCTCGGCCGGGATCTCGCCACCGAGCGGGCACTCCTGCGCGGCCTCCTCGACCACGCCCAGGACGCGATCAGCTTCAAGGACGCGGCGGGCCGCTTCGTGCGGCTGAACGGCCGCAAGGCCGCCCTCCTCGGCCACGACGTCGCCGCCAGCCTGGGACGGCGCGAGGACGAACTCCTCGGCCCGAAGGCAGAGGCCGTGACGGCGGCGGACGAGGCCGCGATCCGGTCCGGCGCGGTGGCCGAGAGCCTGATCAGCGACGGCCCGACCGGCGCCGAGCAGTGGAGCCACGTGACGCGGGTGCCGATCCGCGACGCCGGCGGGACGATCAGCCACCTCGCGATGATCGAGCGCGACGTGACCGAGCAGCGGACCCTCGAGGCGCGCCTGCGCCAGTCCGACAAGATGCAGGCGCTGGGCACCCTCGCGGGCGGCATCGCGCACGATTTCAACAACCTGCTGACCGCGATCCTCGGCAGCCTCGAGCTCGCCGGCCCGAAGGTCGCCGACCAGCCGCGGGTCCAGCGCCTGATCGAGAACGCCCGCGGCGCCGCCGAGCGCGGGGCGTCCCTGACCAAGCGCCTCCTGAGCTTCAGCCGCGCCCACGACCTCCAGGCGCGCGCCGTCGACGTGAACACCCTGATCTCCGGGATGAGCGATCTGTTCGGTCGCAGCCTCGGCGGTCTCGTGACGGTCCGGACCGACCTCGCGGACGGCCTGCCGGCGGTCCAGGTCGATCCGGACCAGCTCGAACTCGCCGTGCTCAACCTCTGCATCAACGCCCGCGACGCCATGCCGGACGGGGGAGCGATCACGGTCGCGACGCGCCGGCTCGCGATCAGCGGCGATCCCGAGATCGCCGACGGCACCTATCTCGGCATCAGCGTCACCGACGAGGGCACCGGCATCCCGGAGGAGATCCTGCGCCGGGTCTGCGAGCCGTTCTTCACCACCAAGGCCGTCGGCCAGGGCACCGGGCTCGGCCTCGCCATGGTGTTCGGCCTCGCGCAGCAATCCAAGGGCCGGCTGGCGATCGACAGCGTGGTCGGTCGGGGCACCCGCGTGGAGCTCGCCCTCCCCTTCGCCGATCAGGCGCCCGAGCAGGCGCCCGAGGCCGCCGGCACCGTCCCGGTCGCCGGCCGGCGGGCCCGCGTCCTGATCGTCGACGACGATTCGCAGGTGCGCCACGTGACGGCCTCGTTCCTCACCGGCTTCGGCCACAGCACCACGGAAGCCGGCGACGGCGAGGCCGCGCTCCGGCTCCTCGAGGCGGACCGCTACGACATCGTCGTCGCCGACCTCGCCATGCCCGGCATGAGCGGCATCGAACTGGCCGCCGAGATCCGCGAGCGCGATCCGCGCCTGCCGGTCCTGATCCTTACCGGACATGCCGAGGCGATGCAGATCCCCGACGACCTGCCGGTGCTCACGAAGCCGTTCCGCTCCGCGGACCTCGCGGCCCGGGTCGCCACGCTGCTCGACGGCGGAGCCGGACCCGTCGGCTGACGGGGGCTTGCAACCAATCGGTTGCCGGCTCATTCTCTCCTCGTGGGGCCCGCAGGCCCCGGGTTACGAAGAGGAGGTGGACCATGAGCAATCACGGCATCTTCCCGCGCCGCAGGCGTGACAACGATCTCGACCAGGACGGTCCACCGGACGAGTCCCGGCAGGGATAGGGGTTTTCGGAGCGCGGCGCGGTCGAGTTCCCGGCCTGTCTGAGACGGGCCGCCAGGGCGAGCTCCCGCGACCATCCGAGACGTGGACCCTGCTTCAGACCCGTCGGCGCGAGCCGGCGGGTTTTTTTGTTGTTCGCGCATCGTCATGGCGATCGCGGCGAGGAGCCGAAACGCGAGAAGCCGCCCCGGAGGGTCCGGGACGGCTTCTCAAAGAATAGGAGCGACGGGGCGCTCCGTGCCGATCAGGCGGCTTCGGAGACCTGGCTCGGACCGGAATCCTTGCCGCGGGCCTCTACGTCGCGGTCGACGAACTCGATCACCGCGAGCGGGGCGTTGTCGCCCTGGCGGAAGCCCGCCTTCATGATCCGGCAGTAGCCGCCCGGACGGCCCTTGTAGCGCGGGCCGAGGACGGTGAAGAGCTTCTTGACCATGTCGGCGTCGCGGAGCTGCGCCATGGCGAGGCGGCGGGTGTGCACGCTGTCGATGCGGCCCAGCGTGATCAGCTTCTCGACGACCGGACGCAGGTCCTTCGCCTTCGGCAGGGTGGTGATGATCTGCTCGTGCTTGATCAGCGCGGCGGACATGTTGGCGAACATCGCCTTGCGATGCTCGGCGGTGCGGTTGAAACGGCGGCCGCGGTAGGCGTGACGCATGTGCTGGCTTCCTTCTCGTCTCGGCCGCCGTGCCACGGTACGGCCGGGTGCCCCGGGAACGGGGCGGTTCACTCCGCGTGACCCCGCGGCGGGATTCGTTGGGGACTTGGCGTCGTCGCCGCGGGTCCCGGGCCTGGATGGGCCGAACCGGCGGCGCAGTGCGGCGCCGCCCGGTTCCGCTCGAGGCGGCTTCGCCTCTCAGTAGTGTTCCTCGAAGCGCTTGGCGAGATCCTCGATGTTCTCCGGCGGCCAGCCGGGGATGTCCATGCCGAGATGCAGGCCCATGCCGGCGAGCACTTCCTTGATCTCGTTGAGCGACTTGCGGCCGAAGTTCGGGGTCCGCAGCATCTCGCCCTCGGACTTCTGGATGAGGTCGCCGATGTAGACGATGTTGTCGTTCTTCAGGCAGTTCGCCGAGCGGACCGACAGCTCCAGCTCGTCGACCTTCTTGAGCAGCGCCGGGTTGAAAGGCAGCTGCGGCGCGAGCGGCGCGGCCTCTTCCTTGCGCGGGTCCTCGAAGTTCACGAAGACCTGCAGCTGGTCCTGGATGATGCGTGCCGCGTAGGCGAGCGCGTCCTCCGGCGAGACCGCGCCGTTGGTCTCGACCGTCATGGTCAGCTTGTCCTTGTCGAGATCCTGGCCCTCGCGGGTCGTCTCGACGCGGTAGCTGACCTTAGTGACCGGCGAGAACAGCGAGTCGACCGGGATCAGGCCGATCGGCGCGTCCTCGGGACGGTTGCGCTCGGCCGGGACGTAGCCCTTGCCGGTGGCGACCGTGAACTCCATGCGGATCTCGGCGCCGTCGTCGAGGGTGCAGATCACGAGGTCGGGGTTCAGGATCTGGATGTCGCCGACCGTGCCGATGTCACCGGCGGTGACGAGGCCCGGGCCGGTCTTCCGCAGGGTCATGCGCTTGGGCGCGTCGGTCTGCGAGCGGATCGCGATGGTCTTGATGTTGAGGACGATGTCGGTGACGTCCTCGCGCACGCCCGGGATCGACGAGAACTCGTGCAGAACGCCGTCGATCTGCACCGAGGTCACGGCCGCGCCCTGGAGCGACGACAGGAGCACGCGGCGCAGGGCGTTGCCCAGCGTCGTGCCGAAGCCGCGCTCGAGCGGCTCGGCGACGACCGTGGCGACCCGCTTCGGGTCGTCGCCGGTCGTGACCTGCAGCTTGTTCGGCTTGATCAGTTCCTGCCAATTCTTCTGAATGACCACGATCCTACCTCTCGTCCTTGCCCGGGATCCGCGACGCCCGTCCCCGCGCTTCGGCCACTCGGTGCCGCCCCCTGGCGCCCCGAACGGTCCCTGAAATCCGTATCCGCCGTTACTCGCCGCCGACCCACAGCACCGGCACGAAGCTGTAGCCAGCCCCATCCCGATCCACGTAGCCGAGCGCCGGGAACTCGAGATGGCCGCCGGCGATGAGCGTGCGCTCGCGGGCCACCTCGTCCAGGATCCGCTTGCGCGTCTCCCGCGCCTGATCGCCGTCGACGTCGAAGCCGACGCCGGCCTCCGGGTTCTTGAACTGGATCGCCGGCAGGTGCACCACGTCGGTCCACATCATCAGCGCCTGTCCACCGGAGACGATGCGGAAACCGCAATGGCCCGGCGTGTGGCCGGGCAGATGGACCGCCGTTATCCCCGGAAGGACCTCGCCGCCGCGGTGCTCGCGCACCTTGCCGGCGTAGGGAGCCAGGGACTTGCGGGCGCCCTCGAAGTAGGGCTTCGCGGCCTCCGGCGCCTTGGCCAGGGCCTCGTCCGGAAGCCAGTGCGCCGCCTCGTCGGCGTGCAGCACGATCTCGGCGTTCGGGTAGCGCGCCGCGCCGTCCTTCACGAGACCGCCGACATGGTCGGGGTGCAGGTGACTGACCAGCACCGTGCCGATCTCCTCCGGCGCGACGCCGGTCAGCGCGAGCGCTGCACCGGCGCGACCCAGGGTCGGTGCCGGGGCGAGGTCGCCGTAGCCCGTGTCGATCAGGGTCGGCTTGAGGCCCGAACCCGTGATCAGGAAGGCGTTCAGCGTGATCTTGGGCTGCTCCGTGCGGAAACCCGCCACCTGGAGCCGCCCGGCCTCCTCCTTGGAGATGCCCGTGACGAGATCGAGGCTGGCCTGAAACCAGCCGTCATTGAGCGCGGTGACCGTGAGGTCCCCGAGGTTCCAACGCAGCACGCCCGGAAGCGGCTTCGATCCCGTCATGAACTTCTCCGTCAAGAGGCTTCGATCAGACGCGGCGGCGCTTGCGCGGCCGGCAGCCGTTGTGCGGGATCGAGGTGACGTCGCGGATCGAGGTCACCGTGAAGCCCGCGGCCTGCAGGGCGCGGAGCGCCGACTCGCGGCCCGAACCCGGACCGGACACCTCGACCTCGAGGGTGCGCATGCCGTGCTCGGCGGCCTTGCGGCCAGCATCCTCGGCGGCGACCTGGGCGGCGTACGGGGTCGACTTGCGCGAGCCCTTGAAGCCCATCGCACCGGCGGACGACCACGAGATCGTGTTGCCCTGCGCGTCCGTGATGGTGATCATCGTGTTGTTGAAAGAGGCGTTCACGTGGGCGACGCCCGACACGATGTTCTTGCGCTCGCGGCGGCGGACGCGTTGCGGTTCCTTAGCCATTCTGGTCTCACTCTTCCTTCAGGCACGCCCGTAACACCAGGCGCTCGGGATTCTTTTTGGGACTTGGCCGGAGCACCCGTGCAGGGCGGTCGAGCCGGCGCCGGACCCGTTGCGGGACACCTGGCGCGACGGGAAGGAGGCCGAGCGGAGCACGGCCTCCCAGTTCCAAAAACTTACTTCTTCTTGCCGGCGATCGGCTTCGCCTTGCCCTTGCGGGTGCGGGCGTTGGTGTGGGTGCGCTGGCCGCGGACCGGCAGCTGCTTGCGGTGACGCAGACCGCGATAGGCGCCGAGATCCATCAGGCGCTTGATGTTCATCGAGACTTCGCGGCGCAGGTCGCCCTCGACGAGGTAGTCGCGATCGATCGTCTCGCGGATCGACAGAACCTCGGCGTCGGTCAGCTGGTTGACGCGACGCTCGGCGGGGATGTTCACCTTCTGGGTGATTTCCTCGGCCTTCTTGGCCCCGATGCCGTGGATGTACTGGAGCGCGATGACGACGCGCTTGTTGGTCGGGATGTTGACGCCTGCGATACGGGCCACGATCACTCTCCATGTGGGACCCGGGGATCCGGGCCGGTGTCGCGCGCGTCCGGTGGAGGCCGGCCCCTGCGCACGTGAAACGACGACGCGGCCCGCGGGCGGCCCTGAACAGGGCACCTCGGACCATCGTTCGGCTGGACGAAGGAGGGCCTGCTAGCGCGCGGACGGCCCGTTGTCAACGACGGGTCGGCACGGCCTCGCCCCGTCACGCGCGCGTCGCGGCGCCCTGGGATCTGATCGAGGAGCGGAGATGGCGGTTCTGACGAGCGACGGCGCGACCCTGCGGGCCTTCGCCGATTCGGTGCTGCGCGCCGCCGAGGAGACCCTGGAGGAGGTCATGCCGGTGACGCTGGCGGTGATCGGCGGCGTTCTCGCCGAGGCGGAGCCCGGCTCGATCGCGCTCCAGGACGCGGATGGTGGTCCGCCCCTGCTCTGGGCGACCTTCGCCGGTCGCCGCATGGTGTTCCGCTACAACACGATGACGGCGATGATCGAGCTGCGCGACGGCACCGCGGAGGGCTACCCGCTCCGGCTGTTCGGCCACCGGTCGCTCCAGATGGACGTCGTCAATTTCTTCGGCAGCCTCCGCAGGGAGGGCCGGATCTGAGCCACGCCCCCGACGGGCGGCCGCCCGCGCCTCAGCGAAAGCCCTGATTCCGCAGCCGGCAAGTGCGGCCCATGTCCTGGTAGCCCGCCGGGCAGCGGCGGGCGCAAGTCCCCGCCAGGTACTTCAGCGGCGGCCGGCAGGCGTTGCGGAACCGCTTCTGGCCGTACACGAAGGACTGGGCCGGACTCTGCGCGAAGGCCGGCAGCGGCGGGAGGGCCACCGCGAGCAGGAGGGAGGCGGTGGCGAGGAGGCGGACGGTCATGGCGTTTCCGATCGTGGACCCGCCCCATAACCCCCAGGAACACCGCCCGGTTCACGGGCGCGCCGAAACGGTCGGTCAGCGCGCCGCGATCGCCCTCAGGAGGCGACGCGCTCCTCGTGCGGCTCCAGTGTCGCCATCAGGTCGGCCGTGACCTTGTCGATCGGCTGCATGCCGTCGATGGTCTCCAGCATGCCCTTCTGCGCGTAGTAGGCGGAGAGGGGCGCCGTCTGGGCGCGGTACGCCTCGAGCCGCTGCTTGAACACCTCGGGGGTGTCGTCCTTCCGCACGGCCTGGCCGCGGGCCAGGGTCTCGGCGGCGCGCTTCTCGATGCGGCCGACCAGGGCATTCTCGTCGACCTTCAGCTCGATGACGGCAGAGAGGCTCAAGCCCTTGCTCGCCAGCATCTCGCTGAGCGCTTCCGCCTGCGCGACCGTGCGCGGGAAGCCGTCGAGGATGAAGCCGCGGCGGGCATCCGGCTCCTCGATCCGGTCGGCGACGATGCCGACCACGATCCGGTCGGAGACGAGACCGCCGGATTCCATCACCGCCTTGGCCTCGAGGCCGACCGGCGTGCCGGCGGCCACCGCGGCGCGCAGCATGTCCCCCGTCGACAGCTGCGGGATGCCGAAGCGCTGTACGATCCGCTCGGATTGCGTCCCCTTCCCCGCACCGGGCGGCCCGAGCAGAATAATGCGCATGGCGTTGTCCTCGTTCGGCCCACTCTCTCAGTGGGCACAAGCCGTGGTGGCGAAGCCTCCCTGGCATCGCCGGGTTCGGGGTTCTCTAGCCGGTCCGCGCCGGTGAGGCATCCAGACCTTTGGGCCAGAGGCGGGAGCTTCCTCGGAGTCCGGCCGCCTCTGTAGCAGGCTCAGCGCCGCCGTTGCGTGGTCGACGCGCCACGCAGCTTGGCCTTCTTCACGAGGCCCTCGTACTGATGGGCCATCAGGTGCCCGTGGACCTGCGCCACCGTGTCCATCGTGACCGAGACCACGATGAGCAGGGACGTGCCGCCGAAGCCGAGGCTGGCCGCGGCGTAGGACGACAGGATCTCCGGGCAGAGGCACACGAGGGTCAGGTACAGGGCGCCGATCACCGTGATGCGGGTCAGCACCTTGTCGATGAAGGCCGCGGTGCGCTCGCCCGGACGGATGCCCGGGATGAAGCCGCCATGCTTCTTCAGATTGTCGGCCGTCTCCTGCGGATTGAAGACGACTGCGGTGTAGAAGAACGTGAAGAAGATGATCAGCGCCGCGTAGAGCACCATGAACAGCGGGGTGCCGTGGCCGAGATAGGCCGTGACCGTGCCGAGCCAGCCCGTGGCGCCCCCGTTGGCCGAGAAGCTCGCGGCGGTCGCCGGCAGCAGCAGCAGCGACGAGGCGAAGATCGGCGGGATCACGCCCGAGGTGTTGAGCTTGAGCGGCAGGAACGAGGTCTGACCCTCGTACATACGGTTGCCGACCTGGCGCTTCGGGTAGTTGATCAGGAGCCGGCGCTGGGCGCGCTCCATGAACACGATGAAGTAGACGAGCGCGACGGCGGCGACGCCGACGCCCAGGATGATCGCCGGGGACAGGGCGCCGGTGCGGCCGAGCTCGAGCGCGCCCGCGATCGCCACCGGCAGGTGGGCCACGATGCCGGCGAAGATGATCAGCGACGAGCCGTTGCCGATGCCGCGCGAGGTGATCTGCTCGCCGAGCCACATCAGGAACAGGGTTCCGCCCGTCAGGGTGATCACCGTCGAGGCCAGGAAGAACGGACCCGGATCGATGGCGGCCGAGGAGCCCTGGAGGCCGATGGCGATGCCCCAGGACTGAACCAGCGCCAGCACCACCGTCAGGTAGCGGGTGTACTGGTTGATGACCTTGCGGCCCGACTCGCCCTCCTTCTTGAGCGCTTCCAGGCTCGGGATCACCGAGGTCAGGAGCTGCACGATGATCGAGGCCGAGATGTAGGGCATGATGTTCAGGGCGAAGATCGCCATGCGCTCCACGGCGCCGCCCGAGAACATGTTGAACAGGCCCAGCACGCCGCCCGCCTGCTGCTGGAAGTTACGGGCGAACTGCTCCGGATCGATGCCGGGAATCGGGATGTACGTGCCCAGCCGGAACACCACGAGGGCGCCGAGCGTGAACCAGATGCGCTTCTTCAGCTCATCGGCCTTCGCGATCGCACCGAAATTGAGATTGGCGGCAAGCTGCTCGGCGGCTGAGGCCATAAGCGTCGCGTCCTGGAAGTGTCGCCGGGCGACCGGCGCCCGGATGAAATGAAAACGGCGGCCCGCGTGGTCGCAGGGCCGCCGCTCGAAGGATCGGCTTAAAGGGTGCGCGGAGCCCGTGCAACGGGTTCCGGAGTCGCTCCCGTCAGGCCGTGGCCGCCTCGCTGCCGCCGCGGGTGGAGGCACCCTGGGCGTAGACGGTGCTGACCGAGCCGCCGACCTTCTCGACCGCCTCGACGGCGGACTTGGAGGCGCGAGTGACCTCGAAGCTGAGCTTCGCGGTCAGCTCGCCGACGCCGAGCAGCTTCACGCCGTCGCGGGGACGGGCGATAATGCCGGCGGCGACCAGGCTCTCCACCGTCACGGTGGCGGCCTTGTCGAGCTTGCCCGCGTCGACGGCCTCCTGGATCCGGCCGAGGTTCACCTCGTTCAGGTCCTGGGCGTAGAGGTTGTTGAAGCCGCGCTTCGGCAGGCGACGATGCAGCGGCATCTGACCGCCCTCGAAGCCCTTGATGGACACGCCGGTCCGGGCCTTCTGACCCTTCACGCCGCGGCCCGCGGTCTTGCCCTTGCCGGAGCCGATGCCCCGGCCCACGCGCATCCGGTCCTTGGTGGCGCCGGGATTGTCGCTGATCTGGTTGAGCTTCATCGGGACCTCCTCACGCCACGTCGCCGTGGACGCGCACGAGGTGCGCAACCTTGCGGATCATGCCGCGCACGGAGGGGGTGTCCTCCAGCTCGGCCACGCGGTGGAGCTTGTTGAGCTTGAGGCCGATCAGCGTCTGGCGCTGGCTGGCCTCGCGGCGGATCGGCGAGCCGATCTGCTCGATGCGGACGGTCTTCTGTGCCATCGGACCCTCCCTTACGCGACCGCGGCTTCGGACTGGTCGGCCGGATCGGCATCGCGGCGACGCGACTGCAGCTTCGACACCTTGATGCCGCGGCGGGCCGCCACGGAGCGCGGGCTGTCCTCGTTCTTGAGCGCCTCGAAGGTGGCGCGCACGAGGTTGTAGGGGTTCGACGAACCCAGCGACTTGGCGACGACGTCCTGCATGCCGAGCGTCTCGAACACGGCGCGCATCGGGCCGCCGGCGATGATGCCGGTGCCCTGCGGGGCCGCGCGGAGGATCACCTTGCCGGCGCCGTGGCGGCCGTTGACGTCGTGGTGCAGGGTCCGGCCCTCGCGGAGGGAGACGCGGATCAGACCGCGCTTGGCGGCCTCGGTCGCCTTGCGGATGGCCTCCGGCACCTCGCGGGCCTTGCCGTGGCCGAAGCCGACGCGGCCCTTCTGGTCGCCGACGACGACGAGGGCCGCGAAGCCGAAGCGACGGCCGCCCTTCACCACCTTGGCGACGCGGTTGATGTGGACAAGCTTGTCCACGAACTCGCTGTCGCGCTCCTCGCGATCCTCGCGGCGGCCGCGGCCCCCGCCCTCACGTTCACGTGCCATTTCTTTTACCTGTTCATCTCACTGGCGCAGGCGGCGGGCCTGCTCGCTCGATTTCTTCTCGAATGCCGGACATGCAGAGCACGTCCGACCCGCCGTTGTTCAAAGGTCCCGATTGGGCCTGCCATCGGCAGAGGCGCCGACGGCAGGTCCCGAAAAATCAGAACTCCAGGCCACCCTCGCGGGCGGCCTCGGCCACGGCGGCGACGCGGCCGTGGTAGATGTAGCCGGAGCGGTCGAAGATCACCTTCGTGACGCCCGCGGCCTTGGCGCGCTCGGCGACGAGCTTGCCCACCGCCTTGGCGGCGGCGACATCGGCGCCGGTCTTCAGTTCGCCCTTGAGCGCCTTGTCGATCGACGAGGCCGAGGCCAGTGTCTTGCCGGCGACGTCGTCGATGACCTGCACGTAGATCTGCTTCGACGAGCGGAACACCGAGAGCCGCGGGCGGCCATTGGCGGCGGCCCGCAGCGCGCGGCGGACGCGCGCCTTGCGGCGATCGAGGGCTTCGAGCTTGCGAGACATGATGCCCTCCTTACTTCTTCTTGCCTTCCTTGCGGAAGATGAACTCGCCCGCGTACTTCACGCCCTTGCCCTTGTAGGGCTCGGGTCCGCGGTAATCGCGGATCTCAGCGGCGACCTGACCGACCTGCTGGCGGTTGATCCCCGTGATCGTGATCTCGGTGGGCTTCGGGGTCGCGATCGTGATCCCGGCGGGGATCGCGTACTCAATGTCGTGGCTGTAGCCGAGCGACAGCTTGAGCGCCTTGCCGGCCATCGCGGCGCGATAGCCGACGCCGGTGATCTCGAGCTTCTTCTCGAAGCCCTTCGAAACACCCTCGGCGATATTGGCGATCTGCGCCCGCGACGTGCCCCACAGGGAGCGCGCCGGCTTGGACTGGTTGACGGGCTGCACCTCGATGGCGCCGTCCTTCATCGCCACGTTGACGAGCGACGGAACGACGAACGACAGCTCGCCCTTCGAACCCTTCATCTTCACCGTCTGACCGGTGACCGTGGCGGTAACGCCGGCCGGTACGGGGACCGGCTTCTTGCCTACGCGAGACATGGGATAACCTCCTCCGTCCCGATCAGAACACGGTGCAGAGCACTTCACCGCCGACGTTGCGCTCGCGCGCCTCGTGGTCGGCCATGACGCCCTGCGGGGTGGAGACGATGGTGACGCCGAGGCCGTCGGCCACGTGCGGCAGCTCGCCGACCGACGAGTAGACCCGGCGGCCCGGCTTCGAGACGCGCTTGATCTCGCGGATCACGGGGCGCCCGTCGTAGTACTTGAGCTCGATGGCGAACTCGGTGCGGCCGTTGCCGAGGTCGGTCGCCGCGTAGTCGCGGATGTAGCCCTCGGACTTCAGGACGTCGAGGACGCTGGCGCGCAGGCGCGAGCCGGGCGTCTGGACGACGTTGCGACGGCGCAGCTGGCCGTTGCGGATGCGGGTGAGCATGTCGCCCACGGGATCGTTGACCATGGGGACCTCCTTACCAGCTCGACTTGACCAGGCCGGGGATGAGGCCCCGGTTGCCAAGCTCGCGCAGCGCCACGCGCGAGATGCCCATCTTGCGGTAGTAGGCGCGCGGACGGCCGGTCATGCCGCAACGGTTGCGGATGCGCGTGGCCGACGAGTTGCGCGGCAGTTCCGCGAGCTTGAGGCGCGCCTCGAAGCGCTCCTCCATCTCGAGGGCGTCGTTGTTGGCGATCTCGAGGAGCGCCTTCCGCTTGGCCGCGAAGCGCTTCACCAGCGCCTTGCGGGCCTCATTCTTCTCGACTGAGCTTTTCTTCGACATGTCGTCTATCTCCGGTGTCCGCGTCTGAGACCCGAGGGCCTCACTGCCGGAACGGGAACTTGAAGGCGGCGAGCAGCGCCTTGGCCTCGGCATCGGTCTTGGCGGTGGTCGCCACGACGATGTCCATGCCCCACATCTGCTCGGCCTTGTCGTAGGAGATCTCCGGGAACACGAGGTGCTCCTTGAGACCCAGGGCGTAGTTGCCGCGGCCGTCGAACGAGCGCGGGTTCAGGCCGCGGAAGTCACGCACGCGCGGCAGCGCGATGGTGATCAGCCGGTCCATGAACTCGTACATGCGCTGCTTGCGCAGGGTCACCTTGCAGCCGATCGGCATGCCCTCGCGGACCTTGAAGGTCGCGATGGCCTTGCGGGCCTTGGTGATGACCGGCTTCTGGCCAGCGATCAGGGCGAGGTCGCCCGCCGCCACCGAGGCCTTCTTCGAGTCCGCGGTGGACTCGCCGACGCCCATGTTGATCACGATCTTCGTGATCTGCGGCACTTCCATGGGGTTCTTGTAGCCGAACTCTTCGATCAGCTTCTGGCGAACCACCTCGTCGTAGTGCTTGCGCAGGCGCGGGGTGTAGGCGTTCTTGTCGGCCTCAGCCATCGATCTGATCCCCCGTGGTCTTGGCGAACCGGACCTTGCGCCCGTCTTCGAGGATGCGGAAACCCACGCGGGTCGGCTTGCCGTTGGCATCCGCGACCGCGATGTTCGAGAGCTGGATGGCGGCCTCCTTGGAGATGATGCCGCCTTCCTGGTTCTGGGTCTGCTTCTGGTGCTTCTTCACCAGGTTGATGCCGCGCACGAAGGCCCGGCCTTCCTTCGGCAGAACCTGGATCACCTCGCCCGACCGGCCCGAATCACGGCCGGTGAGCACGACGACCTTGTCGCCCTTCTTGATCTTGGCGGCCATTACAGCACCTCCGGAGCCAGGGAGATGATCTTCATGTGGTTGCGGGCGCGGAGCTCGCGCGGCACCGGTCCGAAGATACGGGTGCCGATCGGCTCCTTCTGATTGTTGATCAGGACCGCGGCGTTCTTGTCGAAGCGGATCACCGAACCGTCGGCGCGCTTCACGTCCTTCGCCGTGCGGACGACGACCGCCTTCATGACGTCGCCCTTCTTGACGCGACCGCGCGGGATCGCCTCCTTGACGGAGACGACGATCACGTCGCCGACGCCGGCATATTTGCGCTTCGACCCGCCGAGAACCTTGATGCACATCACACGGCGTGCACCCGAGTTGTCGGCGACGTCCAGATTCGTCTGCATCTGGATCACGTGCGTGACTCCTTGTTTCAGGCGGGTTTCCGCACACGGACGGTATTGCCCGGCGGACGACGCCTGATGGGGACCTGACGTCCCCGGCTCATGTGTTCGACCGCGCTGGCGGTGTCGTCAGACACCGGCGCGGTCACCGCGTTCACGGGGTGCGAGCACCCATCGGAAATGTCGCGAAGGCCGGGCGCATACTACGGGCCGCGGGTGATGGCAAGCGGAGCGGCGGGAAATCGTCGCTGCCGCATAGGGGGGCTGATCCGGCTTCGGGGCTGGTCCGCGGCGCCGCGCGGCTCGATCGCTGCGGTGCCCGCCCGTCCGGCCGCGGAACGCGAGCCCTGAACGTGCGACGACCGGCGCGCCTCTCGGCGCGCCGGTCGGTTGACGTGCAGCGTTCGGGGTCGATCAGATCGGTTGGCCGGCCGTCTCGAACAGGAATCCGTCGAGGCTCGGGATGGTGACCGAGGCTCCGCTCGCGGGCCTCGACAGGCGCCAGGGCCGCTCCGACCGGGCGCGAATCGCCTCGGACGGGCGAAGCCGCCGCATCAGGCCGTCCTCGCCGACCTCCTCGATCGCCAGGAAGCCGTAGACCTGCAGCCGCGAGGCGGTGAGCTTGAGGCCGCGATCGTCCGCGGCGACGACCATGCTGCCAGTCGCGTAGACAGCGTCCAGGAGGGAGCGCTGCTCGCTGCGGCGACGGTTGCGCGCCTCCCGCTCGCCGGGGGCCTGGGCGGGAATCGGCCGCCGGAACGGAACGACGTTGCTGACCGCGACGCAACCCATACGCAACACCCTTGACGCGAACCTGCGGCGGCGACTTGGCCGCCCGATGTGCGCGACAATTCGATGGATCGCTTTAATTCTCCGTAGACCGTGCCGGCGCGCACCTGCCCCGATCCGGTACGCCTTGCACGTGTGCCTCGGTAAATCGGTCGTGTCCCGCGAGCCGGCTCGGGCGCGTCGGCCGGCCGCTCCGTCACGGGGTGCGATGTGCCGCGACCTTGCCGGTATTCGTCAGCCGGGCGGCCAGCCCGTCGAGACCGGCGCAGAGGATGCCGTACACGGCACCGACGAAGAGGAAGATCTCGGCCGGGTAGACCATCGCGCGGTTGTTCACCTGCGCCGCCACGAAGGCGAGTTCGGGCACGCCGATCACGTAGGCGAGCGACGTGTCCTTGATGAGCGTGGTCCACTGGTTGACGAAGGACGACGCCATGGCCCGCAGCGCCTGCGGGAGGACGACGAAGCGCAGGGTGCGCCAGGGGTCGAGGCCGAGCGCGAGGCCGGCCTCCCACTGACCACGGCCGACGCTCGCGATGCCCGCCGCCACCCCGTGGGACAGGTAGGCGCCTCCGACGAGCGACAGCGCCACCGCGACCGTGCCGATCTCGGGAATCGACACGCCGAACAGGATCGGCAGCAGGAAGTAGGCCCAGAAGATCAGCATCACGACCGGCACGGCGCGGAGGAAGCCGAGCCCGGCGGTGAGCGCTGCCCGGGCCGCGCCCGCGCTCACGGCCACGGCGATGCCGAGGACGAGCCCGAGCGCGGCCGAGGCCAGACCGGACAGGCCGGAGAGGATCAGCGTCAGGGCCAGCCCGCCGACCGGCCCGTCGGGCCAGGCCCCGACCATCAGGTAGCCGAGATTGTCGATGATGACCGACGGATTCATCGGTGCCGGCCCGGTCGACGGGCGCGGCGGTCGAGCATCTGCCCGGTCGTCTCTGCCGCGGCGGCCGCGCCGACGTAGAGCAGCGTCGCGATGCCGAAGGCCTGGAAGGTCTGGAAGGTCTCGGTCTCCACCTGCCGGGACGCGTAGGACAGCTCCGCGAGGCCGATCGTCATGGTCAGCGACGTGTTCTTGAGCGTGTTGAGGTATTGGCCGACGATCGGCAGCCAGGCGACGCGCAGGGTCTGGGGCAGGACGATGTGGCGGAACGCCTGGACGGGCGTGAGGCCGAGGGCCAGGGCCGCCGCCCGCTGAGCGGGCCGGAAGGCCCTGATGCCGGCGCGGAGTTCCTCGGCGATGTAGGCGCCCGCGTAGAGCGTGAGCCCGCAGAACCCGGCGAGGCTCTCGTAAGCGGGCCAGCGCAGGCTCCCGAATCCCAGGTCCAGGACGTGCGGCGCGTTGAGCCAAGCCGTCACGCCCTGCGGCAGGGCGGCGGCCACCGCGAAGTACCAGACGAAGAGTTGCACCAGCAGCGGCGTGTTGCGGACGATGCCGCCGGAGACGGCCACGGCGCCGCGCCCGGCGCGCCCGCCCGCCTCGCGCAGCCCGCACGCCGCGAGGCCCAGCACCGTGCCGGCAAGGCAGGTGGCTGCCGACAAGGTCAGGGTCGTCCCGAAGCCTTGCAGCAGCCAGATGAGGTAGCGCGGCGCGAGTGGATCGCCGAACAGCGCGGCCATCGTCGTTATGCCGCCCCGGTCAGGGACGGTCCCCGATCCGGAACAGGCGCGGCAGCGGCTGCTCGGTCGCGGGCCCGAACCAGCGATCGTAGATCGCCGCCGCCCTACCGCTCGACTCCAGGCCGCGCAGGGTCTCGTTCACGCGGTCCCGGAGCCGCGCCTCATCCTTCGGGATGCCGACGCCGATATAGTCGTTGGAGATGCTGAAGGCGGGGATCTCGTAGTTCTGCCGGTCCGGCACCTTCGCGAGCAGCCCGACCAGCTTCGGGCCGTCCTGCGTGATCGCCTGGACATTGCCGATGCGCAGGGCCGTGAATGCGAAGGGCGTGTCGTCGAAGGCGACCACGACCGCCTTCGGGAAGTCGCGGCGCAGGACGATCTCGTTGGTGGTGCCCTTGTCTGCACCGATTCGAAGCCCATTGAGCTGCTCCGGCGACGACAGGGCGCCCTTCTTGGCCAGGAACTGCTGGCCGGAGGCGAAGTATGGGATGCTGAAATCGAGCTGCCTGGCCCGCTCGTCCGTGATGGTGAAGTTCGCCAGAACCAGATCGACCTTGCCGGAGGTCAGCAGCGGGATACGATTCGCCGGGTTGGTGGGCCGGATCTCCAGCTTGACGCCGAGCGCGTCGGCGATGGCCTGCGCGTAGTCGATGTCGAGGCCGGCGATCCGTTTCGTCTCGGGATCGACGAAGCCGAACGGCGGGTTGCTGTCGAAGGCGGCGACCCGGAGAACGCCGGCCTTTCTGATGTCGTCCAGACGGTCGGCCGTTGCGGGGCCGATCGACAGGAGGGTCGCGAGAACGAGGGCGAAGAGGCGGCGCACGCGTGACTCCATCGGATGGTTCGGGGCCGGTACAGGCAGAGCGATGATCAAATATCGCGAATATTTCGGACTGAATCGCGTCGGACTTCTAAATTGAGGTATAAATCGATCTGGTCTTCGCTCTCGGCGCAAAATCAGAGGATGCCAGCAGGATTTATCTCGACCGCCAGCGCATTTTCATCTTTGGACAACACGAAAATCAACGGAGAAAGATTCTATTTTTTCCTCGCGGGCGGGTGCCGCTCGCCGAAAGATCTGGCGGCTGCGGGGCAGATTTTCCTGCCGCGCCCGGGCAGGGCCCGAGGCTGCGCCGAAGTCCCGCCGCCACTTGGCCGGCCTGCCCCGGCTTCCGTTGACGGGACGAGGCGCCGTGCGCGATAGCGGTCCCTCGGCTCCGCCGTCGCGAAGGCTCGCCGATCGCGGGCGCCGTGCGCGCCCTTGACCGATCTTTAACCTCCGCCGCGGTGCAGTTTTCTGCCGTGACCGCATTGACCTGCGGCGCAACGGCGTCTAGAAGCGCGCCACTTCGGACGGCCATCGGCTGCCGACGGCCCTTGGGCGCAACCCCGGAAGCCGCCGCCATCGCCCCGAGCGCTCCGAGGGTTCAAATCGCCTGACGCTGTAAGTCAGATCCGTAGGTACGAGCGCGTTCGTTTCGGGCGTGCTCCTCTGCCCGCACCGCGCCGAGGGTCCGTGACAGGCCCTCCGGCGCATATTCGTTTTGCGGACTGCCCTGCGCAGTTCGGACTAGGTGACCGAGGAAGAGGGCACAGGATGCCGACGATCAACCAGCTGATCGCCCAGCCGCGGAAGATCCAGCGGAGCCGCAACAAGGTTCCGGCGCTCGACGCTTGCCCGCAGAAGCGCGGCGTCTGCACCCGCGTTTACACGACGACCCCGAAGAAGCCGAACTCGGCGCTCCGGAAGGTCGCCAAGGTGCGCCTCACCAACGGTTTCGAGGTGATCGGCTACATCCCGGGCGAGGGTCACAACCTTCAGGAGCACTCCGTGGTGATGATCCGCGGCGGCCGCGTGAAGGATCTTCCGGGTGTGCGCTACCACATCCTGCGCGGCGTGCTCGACACGCAGGGCGTGAAGAACCGCAAGCAGCGCCGGTCGAAGTACGGCGCCAAGCGTCCGAAGTAAGTCGGAAGCCCGGATATTTCCCGGGCGCCGGTACGCGTTTCCACGGCCTCGCAAGGATGTCGCCGGCCTCAGGGCTGAGGCGGCCTGCGCGGGGCGCTTAAGATCTTTTCGTTCGAGAGTCTCAGAAGATGTCCCGTCGTCACTCTGCCGAGAAGCGTGAGATCATTCCGGACCCGAAGTACGGGGACGTGGTGCTGACGAAGTTCATGAACTCCATTATGTACGAGGGCAAGAAGTCGACCGCCGAGCGGATCGTCTACGGTGCCTTCGACATCGTCGAGAACCGCGCCCGCGCCAATCCGATCGAGGTGTTCCGCGCCGCGCTCGACAACGTCGCCCCGATGATCGAGGTCCGCTCCCGCCGCGTCGGCGGCGCGACTTACCAGGTCCCCGTCGAGGTCCGCACCGAGCGCCGCCAGGCCCTCGCGATCCGCTGGCTGATCCAGGCCGCGCGTTCGCGCAACGACCGCACCATGGTCGAGCGCCTCTCGGCCGAGCTGCTCGACGCCGCGAACAACCGCGGCAACGCCGTCAAGAAGCGCGAAGACACGCACCGGATGGCGGAAGCCAACCGCGCCTTCTCGCACTACCGCTGGTAAGCGGTTCCGCCGTCTCTCAGGAGCAATTCGATGCCCCGCACGCACGCGATCGAGGACTACCGCAACTTCGGCATCATGGCCCACATCGATGCCGGCAAGACCACGACGACCGAGCGGATCCTCTACTACACCGGAAAGTCCCACAAGATCGGCGAGGTCCATGAGGGCGCCGCCACCATGGACTGGATGGCGCAGGAGCAGGAGCGTGGCATCACGATCACCTCGGCTGCGACGACCTGCTTCTGGCGCGACAAGCGCCTGAACATCATCGACACCCCCGGCCACGTCGACTTCACCATCGAGGTGGAGCGCTCGCTCCGCGTCCTCGACGGCGCCGTGTGCGTGCTCGACGGCAACCAGGGCGTCGAGCCGCAGACCGAGACCGTGTGGCGTCAGGCCGACAAGTACGACGTGCCGCGCGTCGTGTTCGTCAACAAGATGGACAAGATCGGCGCCGACTTCTTCAAGTGCGTCGCCGACATCATCGACCGCGTCGCCGGCAAGCCCGTCTGTCTGCAACTGCCGATCGGCGCCGAGTCGAGCTTCCAGGGCGTGATCGACCTCATCAAGATGAAGGCGATCGTCTGGTCGGGTGAGGCGCTCGGCGCCAACTTCGACGAGACCGAGATCCCGGCCGACCTCAAGGACCAGGCCGTCGAGTACCGCACCAAGCTGGTCGAGGCCTGCGTCGAGCTCGACGACGACGCCATGGCCGCCTACCTCGACGGCAACGAGCCCGACGAGGCCACCATGCGCGTCCTGGTGCGCAAGGCCGTCCAGCTGCGCGCCTTCCACCCGGTGCTCTGCGGCTCGGCGTTCAAGAACAAGGGCGTGCAGCCGCTCCTCGACGCCGTCGTGGACTACCTGCCCTCCCCGGCCGATCGCGGCGAGATCAAGGGCATCGACTTCAAGACCGAGGAAGAGACCGTCCGTCACCCGTCGGATGCGGATCCCTTCTCCATGCTCGCCTTCAAGATCATGGACGATCCCCACGTCGGCACGATCACCTTCTGCCGCGTGTACTCGGGCAAGGTCGAGACCGGCGCCAACGTGCTGAACTCGTCGCGCGACAAGAAGGAACGCGTCGGCCGCATGCTCCTGATGCACGCCAATAACCGTGAGGACATCAAGGAGGCCTTCGCGGGCGACATCGTCGCGCTGGCCGGCCTCAAGGACACCCGCACGGGCGACACCCTCTGCGACCCGCAGAAGGCCGTGATCCTCGAGAAGATGGAGTTCCCCGAGCCCGTCATCGAGATCGCCGTCGAGCCGAAGTCGAAGGCCGACCAGGAGAAGCTCGGCATCGCGCTCTCGAAGCTCGCCGCCGAGGACCCGTCCTTCCGCGTCTCCACCGACCAGGAATCCGGCCAGACCATCCTCAAGGGGATGGGCGAGCTCCACCTGGACATCAAGGTCGACATCCTGCGCCGCACCTACAAGGTCGACGCGAATATCGGCCAGCCGCAGGTCGCCTATCGCGAGAAGCTGACGCGCCGTCAGGAGATCGACTACACGCACAAGAAGCAGACCGGCGGTACTGGCCAGTTCGCCCGCGTGAAGTTCGTCGTCGAGCCGAACGAGCCGGGCGCCGGCTTCTCGTTCGAGTCGAAGATCGTCGGCGGCGCGGTGCCCAAGGAGTACATCCCGGGCGTCGAGAAGGGCCTCAACTCGGTCCTCGGCGCGGGCGTCCTCGCCGGCTTCCCGGTGGTCGACGTCAAGGTCGAGCTGGTCGACGGTGCCTACCACGACGTCGACTCCTCGGCGCTCGCCTTCGAGATCGCCTCCCGCGCCGCCTTCCGCGAGGCGCTGCAGAAGGGCGGCTCGGTCCTGCTCGAGCCGGTGATGAAGGTCGAGGTCGTCTCGCCGGAGGAGTACACCGGCTCGGTCATCGGCGACCTGAACGCCCGCCGCGGCCAGATCCAGGGCCAGGACATGCGCGGCAACGCCAACGTCATCAACGCGATGGTGCCGCTGGCCAACATGTTCGGCTACGTGAACCAGCTGCGCTCCTTCTCGCAGGGCCGCGCCAACTTCACGATGCAGTTCGATCACTACGAAGAGGTGCCGCGCGGCGAGGCCGACAAGGTCATCGCCAAGTACGCCTAAGCATCTCTTCTTCCGCAACGCGAATTCGAATCTAGGAGGCTCTGATGGGCAAGGAAAAGTTCTCCCGCACCAAGCCGCACTGCAACATTGGCACGATCGGCCACGTCGATCACGGCAAGACGTCTCTGACGGCGGCGATCAC
>NZ_LMPY01000040.1:0-23576 GCF_001424445.1 Methylobacterium sp. Leaf361
TCGACTTGGCGGCGGCGTTGTCGAGGTCGCGGGCGACCGCCATGCCCAGCGCGGCCGAGATCGACGTGGAGGAGTGGGCGGCGCCGAAGGGGTCGTAGACGCTCTCGCTCCGCTTGGTGAAGCCCGACAGGCCGCCGCCCTGGCGCAGGGTCCGGATGCGGTCGCGGCGCTCGGTGAGGATCTTGTGGGGGTAGCACTGGTGTCCGACGTCCCAGACGATGCGGTCGTCGGGGGTGTCGAACACGTGGTGCAGCGCCACGGTCAGCTCGACCACGCCGAGCCCCGAGCCGAGATGGCCGCCGGTGATCGAGACCGCGTCGATCATCTCGGCGCGCACCGCGTCCGCCACCGCCGGAAGCTCCGACTCCGGAAGACGCCGCAGCGCCGAAGGCGACGGAACGCGGTCGAGAAGTGCACTCTGCTCGGGGGTAATCGCCACGGCATCAACCTCTAACGGATGGGATCGGTTCGACCGCCGAGCCTCAGGACATGTCGAGCGGGGCGACGCCCTCGGGCCGCCCGTCGGAGCCCAGCGTGATCCGCTGGATCCGCGCCTCGGCCCGCTTCAGCAGCGCCTCGCAATGCTTCTTCAGCACCTCGCCGCGCTCGTAGATCGCCACCGACTCGTCGAGCGGCACGTCGCCGCGCTCGAGCCGGCGGACGATTTCCTCGAGCTGTTCCAGCGCCTTCTCGAAGGGCAGGTCGCCGGCGGCGGGGGCCACCTCGGGTCTGCTCGCACTCATCCCAGATACTTCCTTTGGGGGTGTTTGTACGGCGCGATCCCCGGTCGCCACAACCCTGGGGGCCAGTCCGCCGGCCGGGTCCGCACCGTTTTGGACGGCCGCGGCGGCGTTTGCGCCACACTTCGCACCTGCGTTCAGTTCACGCCAGCGCGAGGGTGAACGGCGTGCCCTCGAAGGCGTCGGCGCCGCGCCCGATGCGGGCGATCGCCGCGACCATGCGGCCGTCGCGGTCGAGCATCCGGTCGGCGATCGCCACGAACAGGGCGTTGGGCGTCGCCGAGGGCGAGGCGGACCGCAGGGCGTCGGCGATCGCCGCCTCGTCGCGCTCGGGCGCCAGCGCGCAGGCCGCGATGTAGGCGGCGGCCGTCGAGCGGCTGATCCCGGCGTAGCAGTGGATCACCAGCGGCTTCTCCCGCGGCCAGGTCCGGACGAAGTCGAGAAGCCGGGCCACGTGTTCTTCAGCCGGCAAAACGTGTCCGTCCCGGGCCGCCGCGATGTCGCTGACCCAGATGATGGCGTGGTTCGCGGCGTCGATCACGGCCGGCCGCTCCAGCGGCGTGCCGACATTGATCAGCGTGAGCACGTGGCTCGCGCCCGTGGCGGCGACGGTCTCGGGCAGGCGCGAGAGCGGACAGACGTGGAGGGTCGGCATGGTGGGGCGCCAGTGACCTGCGATCGTGACGGATCGAGGGCGAAGATCCGTCAGGGCGGGGACAGGGCGGTGAAGCGCGCGAGGAATCGCGCCTCGGCCTCGGCGGTCGGCCACGGCTCGGCCAGGGCCGGCACCGACTCGGGCAGGTCGACCGAGGGGCCGAAATAGCGCTCGGCCTCCTCCGGCGCGAAGCCGGCGAGGCGCACCGCCTCGGCGTGGGCGGCGATCCGGTCGGCCCGCTTCACGAGCCGGGCGAGGGCGGGCGAGGGGTCGGCCAGCTCGAAGCGGCGGCGCACCGCCGCGAGCAGGCGCAGCTCGACGCCGCGATAGGCGTCGCCGATGGCGGCCTTGAGCGGCGAGATGATGTCCCCGACCACGTATTCCGGCGCGTCGTGCAGGAGCAGCTCGAGCCCGTCCCGGTCGGTGCAGCCGGGGGCGAGGTGGCGGCCCACCGCCTCGACCAGCAGGCTGTGCTGGGCCACCGAGAAGACGTGCGGCCCGCGGGTCTGGCCGTTCCAGCGCGCGACCCGGGCGAGGCCGTGGGCGATGTCGGCGATCTCGATGTCCCCGGGCGCCGGGTCGAGGAGGTCGAGGCGGCGGCCAGAGAGCATGCGCTGCCACGCGCGCGGCGGCGCGCTCACCGGGACCCGCCGAGCGCAGCGCAGGGCCCGTGCCGGTGGCAGCCGACGAGGTGATCGTTGACCATGCCAACCGCCTGCATGAACGCGTGCACGATGGTCGGCCCGCAGAAGGAGAAGCCCTCGGCCTTCAGGGCCTTGCCGATCGCCCGGGAGACCGGCGTCTCGGTGGCGATCTCCGCGCGGGTCCGGGCCGTGCCCTGGACCGGCCGGCCGTCGACGAAGTCCCACAGGAAGTGCGCGAAGCCGGGGCCGCGCTCCTCGATCCGCAGCCACGCCCGGGCGCCCGCGACGGTGCCCTGGATCTTGGCGCGGTTGCGGATGATGCGGGTGTCGGCCATCAGCCGCCCGACGTCCGCCTCGGTGAAGCGGGCGATCCGCTCGGGATCGAAATCCGCGAAGGCGTCGCGGAACCCGTCCCGGCGGCGCAGGATGGTGATCCACGACAGCCCGGCCTGGAAGCCGTCGAGGATCAGCTTCTCGTAGAGGGCGCGGCCGTCATGCTCGGGCACGCCCCACTCGGTGTCGTGATAGGCGACGTAGAGCGGGTCGAGCCCGGCCCACCAGCAGCGTGGGCAGCCGTCGGGATGGTCGATGAGGCCGGTCTCGGACATACGGCGATGGTAACGAGAACAGGAGCGGAACGCCACCGTCGTGGCGGCGGCCGCACGGCCACCTCGACGGTCCCTTCCGCCGGTGCAAGACGAGCCGCGGTCACGCGGCCCGATCCCGCGCGTCGCGATCCTACCCGGCCGCGCTCGCCGCCCTGTCCGGCATGGCGAAGGTCGCGCAGGCGGGGCGCGTCAGCGTCACGGGCTGGTCGCCCGCGCGCGGGGTCTCGCCGGAGGCGAGCGCGTCGCCCAGTCGGTCGAGGCGGACCGTGGCGAGGCCGCGGTTCCCCGCGGCGCTGCCCGTGGTGCCGAGCACCTTGCCGCCCGCGGTGATCTCGATGCCGGGCGCGGGCGCGGCGTCCGCGTAGACGGCCGCCAGGATGCGGGTTCGGGCCGTGCCGCGGTGCTGCATCCGCGAGACCACCTCCTGGCCGACGTAGCAGCCCTTGCGGAAGTCGACGCCGCCGAGCTGATCCATCAGCGCCTCGTGCGGGAAGGCGTCGCCGAAGGCGAAGTCGCGTCCGCCCTCGGGCACGCCGAGGGCGATCCGGTGCGCGTGGTACTCGGCCTCGGCGGCGTCCGCCGAGAAGGCGCCCGCTTCGGCGTAGAGACGGGCGCCGAGATCGGCCGCGCGGGAATCGGCCAGCGCCTCCGCGGCGGGCGGGGCCGCGCCGGCCCAGGCCGCAGCGACCGCGACGGTCGGGTCGGCCGCGATGGTTGCCTGCGCGCGCAGGCGATAGAGCGTCAGGCGCTTGGCGAGGTCCGCGGCCCTGTCGGCCAGCACGTCGAACCGGAAGCCGTCGGGGATCCGCGAGACCAGGAAATCGAAGAGGATCTTGCCCTGCGGCGCGAGCAGGGCTCCGAGGCGCGCCTCGCCGGGCTGGAGCGTCTCGACGTTGCAGGTCAGGACGCCCTGGAGCAGCGTCGTGGCGTCCGGTCCGGTGACGGTGACCAGGGCGCGGTCCGGCAGCAGGGCGACGGGCATGGGCGGCGATTCCTCGGGGCGCGAACGGTTCGGCTGACCGGACCGCGGACCCGGGACGTAGTCGCTGACCGCCCGCGCCTCAACCGTCCGCGCTCACCTGCTCAATGCTGGAGCGTCGTGGTGAACGCGCCCCCGCGGATGCGCTCCGGGAATCCCTCCGCGTAACGGGCCGTGGCTTCTTCGCCGTACGTCGTCACGAGTTCCTGAAAAGCCGCGAACAGGGCGGCCTGGGCCATGCAGTCACCGTCGAGACCATCGAGGCAGCCTTCCGCGAACGCTTCCGAGACGTAACTCAGCGCGACGCGTTTCTCCTCGACATCGACCTCGATGGGGGCGGTGTGAGAGCTGTGCTGCATGGCCGGATACTTCCATTGCGCCGGACACGGGGCCCGGCGGACGCAATGGATGATAAGCAGGTCCCGGCGGCTCGGCCAGCCGAGAATTTCGGATCGGTTAACGCGAGCGCTCAAATCCGATGTTTCGCCGGCATCGCCGGTATGTGTGCTGTACCTGCATCACCCCCCGAAACGCCCGGCCAGAGCGTGCGACAGCCGGTCGCCCTCCGCGACGTACCGGGCGGCCGCCTCGTGGGCCGCGGGCGTGCAGACCCGGTAGGTCAGCGCGTAGCCGCGATAGCCGCGGTTGTAGGCGCCGGCCAGCCGGTCGCGGCGGGCCGGGGTCACGCCCTCGGAGTCGATCAGCGCCTTCATGCGGGCCGGCCAGTCGGCCGCGTCCGGGGCCGCGCAGAGGTTCCGCAGGAACGCCAGGGCCCCGATGATCTCGGACATGCGCAGCAGGTCGCGGTCGTAGGGCGCGGGCACGTCCGCGGGGGCGGGCGCCTCCTTGGACGGCTCCTTCGCGGCCTCCTTGGCGGGTGCGCCGCTCCGGCCGGAGCGCTGCTGCGCCAGCGCCGGCGCGGAGACCGGGCCTGCCAGGAGCGCCAGCAGGCACAGGAGGGTCGCGGGGCGCCTCACGCCGTCGGCTCCCCGCCCGGCATTCCCGCGCGATTTACGCGCCGATCCGCGCTCCCATCCATGCCCCGGGCCGCCACCCGCGCGAAGGCCTCGCGCAGGGTGTCGACCAGGCCGGGGGTGGTCGGAAGGGTCGCGACCTCCGCGAGCGTCGCCCACCGGGTGCCCAGGGCCTCGGGCCCGGCCACCGGCTCGCCGCCGCACCACAGGGCGGCGTGCGGGTGGACGACGTAGTGGTGGCGGGCCCGGCCGGCCTCGTCCCGGACGATGATCTCCGTGGGCGAGAGCACGCCGACCACCTCGGCGGGCAGGCCGACCTCCTCGGACAGTTCGCGCAGGGCCGCCTCGGCCAGGGACTCGCCCGCCTCCACGAGGCCGCCCGGCAGGGTCCAGACGCCGCGCATCGGCTCGTTGGCCCGCGCCGCCAGCAGGACCCGCTCGCCGCGGATCACCGCGATCGACGCGCCCACGAAGGGCCGGGCCGGGAACAGCCGGCTGTCGGGATCCGGTGCGCCCGCGGTCACGGCTTGCCCCCGTCCGGTGCCACGACGGCCACTCGGCCGTCGGCGAGGCCGACGAGCAGCCGCGCCGCCGCGCCCTCGCCGAGGACGACGATGCCGGTCTCCGCGGGGGCCGGCAGCGGCACGCGCGCCCGCTCGCGCAGGCCGCCCTTGGCTGCCACGAAGGCGATCTCCGGCCGGCCCGCCACCGGCAGGACGAGCTCGGGGCTGCCGCCGGCCGGAACGGTCACGGCGAGATCCGAATCGCCGTCGCCGGCCGCGTAGCCCGCGGCCTCGCCGGCGGGCTCGATCGCGTCGGGACGCAGCGTCCAGAGCTGGAGCCGGCCCTTGGCGCTGACCGTCGCGGCCTGGGTGGCGCCCGATCCGGAGAAATCCGCGATGCCGGCGATCTTGAGGGGTGGGCCCGGCTGGGCGGGCGTGCGGGCGGCGACGGCCCAGGCCGCGCCCGGATCGCCGGCGGGCCGGTCGATCAGCACGAGGCCACCGGCATCCGCGCCGGACAGCGTCGCCGCCAGCAGCGCCGGGCGGTCCCCGAGGCGCAGCAGGCGCGGCCGCAGCGGCGCGAACACGGCCTCGCCCCCCGCCGGCACCGTCACGGTGGCCACGGGGACGGGCTTCGGATCGGTGCTCACCGCCATCGGCTGGCGCTCGCGGATCGTCAGCACCGCGGCGGCCGCGCCGCCGTCGGGGGCGCGGGTGCGCCCGGTGAGATAGGCGCTCAGGGGGCCCGAGAGGGCCCGGCGCGAGCCCGGCAGGGCCCCGCGCGGCGTCTCGGCGGCGGTCAGCCCCTCGACCGCGTCCCGGCCGATCGGCCGCACGGTGACGCCGCCCTCCGCGAGGGCGAGCACGGCGCCGCCGTCGTCGCCCCAGACCACGGCGATCGGCGCGCTCTCCTCGTCGCCGGTCTGCTGGCCACCGCCCTGCGCGGCGGCTTTTGCCCCTGCCGTGCCGACGGTGATCGGCAGGAGCCCGGAGGTCGCCACCGAGACCGCGGCCTCGCTGCGCGAGCCGCGCAGCGCCCGCACCTTGAAGGGCAGGTCGAGGATCCGGATTCCGGGCTCGGCCCGCGCCCCCGCGACGGGCGCGACGCACGCGAGGAGGCCCAGGACGAGCGCGACCCGCCCGCGGCGCGCCGCCGGGTGCCGGCGCGGTAACGCCGTGCGCGCGGAAGCGCCCCAGGAAGCGACCGATCTGGTCAAACGTGCTGGCCGCCGTTGATGTGGAGCTCGGCGCCGTTCACGTAGGAGGAGGCCTCGGTGCACAGGAAGTAGATCGCCTTGGCGACCTCGTCCGGCGTGCCGAGCCGGCGCTGCGGGATCTGCTCGACGAGCTTCTCGGTGCCGGGCGACAGGATCGACGTGTCGATCTCGCCCGGCGAGATCGCGTTCACCCGCACGCCGAGCGGCCCGAAATCGGCGGCCATCTCGCGGGTCAGGCCCGCCAGCGCCGCCTTGGAGGTGCCGTACGCCGCCCCCGCGAAGGGGTGGACGCGCGAGCCGGCGATCGACGTCACGTTGACGACCGAGCCCTTGGCCCGGGCCAGTTCCTCGCGCAGGCCCCGGGCCAGCAGGATCGTGGCGAAGAGGTTGACCTGGAAGACCCGCTGCCACGTGTCGAACTCGGTGGCCAACGCGCCGAGGCGCTCGCCCTCCGGCCCCTTCGGCGAGATCCCGGCATTGTTGACCAGCGCGTGCAGCACCCCGCCCTCGGCGGCGAGCCGGCCCCGCACCTCCTCGACGGCGCGGACCGTGTCCTGCGCGTCGGCGAGGTCGACCTGCAGGTGGTCCTCGGGCCCCATCTCCCAGGGGCAGTTCTCCGGGAAGGCGTGGCGCGAGCAGGTGATCACGCGCCAGCCCGCGGCCGAGAAGCGCTTGACGGTGGCGTGGCCGATGCCCCGGCTCGCGCCCGTGAGCAGCATGATGCGCCGGCGTTCGTTGACGGGGAGGGCCAAAGCCGTAAGCCTCGCTGGCGTTCAGGGATCGCCGCCCGGTCGGGCGCGGTGCGTGCCGGTGAGCCCCAATGGTCTAGGCGCACGGGCACCGGAAATCCAGAGCGGGCCGCGCGCCGGCGCCGGAGCACGGAGGGGAAACGCATGGCCAGCGGGCAGACCAGCGCGGAGCGCATGCCGGAGATCCGGGCCGGCGGCCTGTCCCCGGCGCAGGAAGAGGCGGCGGCCGCGTTCCGGGCCGAGCGCGGCGTCCCGGTCTTCGGGCCGTTCGTGCCGCTCCTGCGCAGCCCCGAGCTGATGCTGTGCGCGAGCCGGATGGGCCAGTACCTGCGCTACGGCAGCGTCCTGCCGCTGCGGATCAGCGAGTTCGCGATCCTGGTGGTCGCGCGGGAGTGGAGCCAGCCGGTCGAGTGGGCGATCCACCACCCGATCGCCCTCGAGGCCGGAGTCGCCCCCGAGACCGCGCGGGCGCTGGCCGAGGGGCGCCGCCCCGACACGATGAGCGCCGACGAGGCCCTCGCCTACGCGTTCTCGACCGAGCTGATGCGCAACCGCGCGGTGAGCGACGCGACCTACGCGGCCCTGGTCGCGCGCTTCGGCGAGCAGGGGGCGATCGATCTGACCGGCATCAACGGCTACTACGCGCTGCTCGCCATGACGATGAACGTCGCCCGCACGGCCCTGCCGGAGGGCGGCCCCGCGGCCCCGCCGCTGCCGCCGCTGTTCGGGTAGGGCGCGCCGCCGCGGCCGCGGCGCGGGCCGGGGGCGATCCCGCGCGGCTTGTGGCGCCGGCCGCTTCGGTCTAACCGTCCTCCCCCGTGCGGGTGCCCGACGTGCCGCCCGCCCGTTCCCGAAAACCCGGCCGGACGAGAGCCATGGTCGCCCATACCCGCGCCGATTCGGCGCCCAAGCCCACCGACCCGGCGCTCGCCGGCGCCCGGATCCTCGTGGTCGAGGCGCGCTACTACGACGCGATCGCCGACGAACTCCTGGCCGGCGCCCTGGCGGCGATCGCGGCCGCCGACGCGCAGGCCACCGTGGTCACCGTGCCGGGGGCCCTGGAGATCCCCGCCGCCGTGGCGATCCTGCTCGACACGGGCGCCTACGACGCCGTGGTGGCGCTCGGCTGCGTGATCCGCGGCGAGACCGGCCACTACGACATCGTCGCCGGCGAGAGCGCCCGGGCGCTCATGGACCTGTCGGTGCAGCGCCGCGTGCCGCTCGGCAACGGCATCCTCACGGTCGAGACCGAGGCGCAGGCGCTCGCCCGCGCCCGGGTCGCCGAGATGAACAAGGGCGGCGGCGCCGCCGAGGCGGCGCTCGGCGTGCTCGCCCTGAAGCGTGCGGCCGAAGGCGCGCGCCCGCGATGACGGATACACCCATGACCGGGACCCCCGAGACCCAGCCGGAGACCGGCGCGGAGAATGGCACCGGCACCGCCGGCGCCACCGCAAAGATCAGCCTGCGCAGCGGCGCCCGCCTCGCGGTGGTGCAGGCGCTCTACGAGATGGACGTCTCCGGCAAGGGCGTGCTCGACGCCCTCGCCGAGTTCGAGACCTTCTGGATCGGCCAGGAGGTCGACGGGATCGCCCATCCCCCGGCCGAGACCGCGTTCTTCCGCGACCTGCTGCGCGGCACGGTCGAGGAGCAGCGCGCCATCGACCCCAAGCTCGACCAGGCCCTCGCGCAGGGCTGGCCGCTGCGGCGCATCGAGATCGTGCTCCGGGCGATCCTGCGGGCGGGCGCCTACGAGCTGATGTTCCGCCGCGACGTGCCGGCGGCCGCGGCGATCTCGGAATACGTCGACGTCGCCCACAGCTTCTACACCGCCGACGAGCCGGGCCTCGTCAACGCCGTCCTCGACCGGGTCGCCCGGGAGGTCCGGCCGGGCGAGGTCGGGGCCCCGAAGGCCTCCGGCAAGCCGGGCTCGTCCAAGCCGCTCCCCGGCAAAGCTGCGGCTGGGAAACCGTCGGCCGGGAAGGCCTGAGTCTTGGTCGGGCCGGCCCGCGCCTCCGAGGAGGGGCTGATCGCCCGCTACTTCGCCCCGCTCGCGGGGCCGGGCGCCGACGGGCTCCGGGACGACGCCGCCACGCTGACACCGGCGCCGGGCCACGACCTCGTCCTCACCGCCGACGCCGTGGTGGCGGGCGTCCACTACTTCGCGGAGGATCCGCCGGCCTCGATCGCCCGCAAGGCGCTCGGCGTGAACCTCTCCGACATCGCCGCCAAGGGCGCGGTCCCGCGCGGCTTCCTGCTGACCCTGGCGCTGCCCGACGACTGGACGGAGGCCTGGCTCGACGGATTCGCGCAGGGGCTCGGCGCGGCGGCCGAGGCGGCCGGCTGCCCGCTGCTGGGCGGCGACACGGTGCGCTCCGGCGGCCCCGCGCTGATCTCGGTGAGCGCGTTCGGCGAGGTGCCGACCGGCGCCATCGTGCGGCGCACCACCGCGCGGGTCGGCGACCGGATCTGCGTTACCGGCACGATCGGCGACGCCGCCCTCGGCCTGCGGATGCGCCTGGAGGGCGACGCCCCCTGGGCGGCCGGCCTCCATCCGGCGCTGCGGGCCGAACTCGCCGACCGCTACCTGCACCCGCGCCCGCGGCTCGCCGCCGCGCCGGCCATCCGCCGCCACGCCTCGGCGGCCATGGACGTGTCCGACGGCCTCGCGGGCGATCTCGCCAAGATGCTGGGCGCGGGCCGCACCGCCCGGGTGGCGACGGCGGACGTGCCGCTCTCGGAGGCGGCCCGGTGCGCCTGCGCGGCGGACCCCGCCCTGATCGAGGCGGTCCTGACCGGCGGCGACGATTACGAGATCCTCTGCACCGTCGCGCCGGAGCGCCTGGCGGATTTCCGGGCCGAGGCCGCGGCGGCCGGGATCGCCGTCGCCGCCATCGGCACCGTCACCTCAGGCGACGGCCCGCCGCGCTTCGAAATGCGCGATGGCGCCGAGCGCGTGTTCGCGGCCGGAGCCTTCAGCCACTTCTGACGCCCAGATCGCGTCCGGTCCCGAGATCATCGAGCCAGCGGAATCCCCGGCCGGGTGGCCGATCTGGCGCCGGACCTCGCCGATCATCGCGGCGGCGACCACCGGGATCCAGCGGCCGGCCGGGTCCCCGCCCGCGCCCGGCGCCCGGGACAGGGCGCGCTGCAGCACGCACAGCAGGTCGTCCTGGATCGTGACCGGCTGCGCCGCGACCCGCTCTGCGATCAGGAAGCCGACCGCGCCGCTCAACACCTCGATGGTCGCCGCCAACCTGGCGGCCTGGTCGCTGCTCATGGCGAGTCCCTCGTCCGAATACAACCAAAAATAGAATATCGGTTGGTTAAGGCGACGTTAACGGCCGCTCGAGCCGCTCGCGTTCGTGATGTTCCGGTTCGGGGGACGGGCATCTCCGCTCGCGGGAGCCGCGCTCGGCCCCCTCTCCCGCACGGAAGAGGGGGCTCGCGCCCATGGAACCGGGTGCAGCGGCCGGCGGGAAACCAGATCTGCAACATAATGCAGCATTGCGGGTTCGAGGGCTTTTTAGCCCCCGGGTCGTGAGGCCCGACTCCCGGCGTCGCCCGCCGACGCGGCGTTTGCGCTCCCCGGCGAAGTTTGGCAATCAAGGCATTGTTCTGGGAAGGAAAGCCCCGAATCCGAGCGCCGCGTCCCATGGCCGTCGTCCGGCGGCCAAGCTCGACAATCACAAGCCCACGCCAGGCACGATAATAACAAGGACGGTCGAATGATTCCCTTGGTCCTGATCATCGCGGGCGGGCTCTGCGCCGTCGCCTACGGCATCGTCACGATCCTCGACGTGATGCGGCGCGACGCCGGCACGCAGCGCATGCAGGAGATCGCCGCCGCCATCGCCGAGGGCGCGCAGGCCTATCTTCGGCGGCAATACACGACGATCGGCCTCGTCGGCGTCGTCCTGTTCGTCCTCCTCGCCGTCTTCCTCGGGATCAAGGTCGCGGTCGGCTTCCTGATCGGCGCCGTGCTGTCGGGCGCGGCCGGCTTCATCGGCATGAACGTCTCGGTCCGGGCCAACGTCCGCACGGCCCAGGCCGCCTCGACCTCGCTGGGCGGCGGCCTCGACGTCGCCTTCAAGTCGGGGGCGGTGACCGGCATGCTGGTGGCGGGCCTCGCGCTGCTGGGCGTTGCCCTCTACTACCTGTTCCTCACCCGCGCCGCCCATCTCGAGCCGTCGAGCCGCGAGGTGATCGACGCCCTCGTGGCGCTCGGCTTCGGCGCCTCGCTGATCTCGATCTTCGCCCGCCTCGGCGGCGGCATCTTCACCAAGGGCGCCGATGTCGGCGGCGACCTCGTCGGCAAGGTCGAGGCCGGCATCCCGGAGGACGATCCGCGCAACCCCGCCACCATCGCCGACAACGTCGGCGACAATGTCGGCGACTGCGCCGGCATGGCGGCCGACCTGTTCGAGACCTACGCGGTCACGGTCGTCGCCACGATGGTGCTGGCCGCGATCTTCTTCTCCGGCGCGGGCGGGAGCAACCGCGACGTCCTCGAGCCGATGATGCTGTACCCGCTCGCCATCGGGTCGGCCTGCATCCTCACCTCCATCGCCGGCACCTACGCGGTGCGGCTCGGCGCGAACCAGTCGATCATGGGGGCGCTCTACAAGGGGCTGATCGCCGCCGGCGTGCTCTCCATCGCGGCGATCGCGGCGGTCAACATGACCCTGCTCGGCGGCTTCTCGACGCGCTTCACCACCTCGACCGGCCTGACCTTCACGTCGGCCGCGCTGTTCGGCTGCGCGGTGATCGGGCTCGCCATCACGGCACTGATCGTCGTGATCACCGAGTACTACACGGGCACCAACTTCCGCCCGGTGAAGTCGATCGCCGACGCGTCGGTGACCGGCCACGGCACCAACGTGATCCAGGGGCTGGCGATCTCGCTCGAATCGACCGCGCTGCCGGCCATCGTGATCGTGGCAGGCATCATCAGCACCTACGCGCTCGCCGGCCTGTTCGGCATCGCCATCGCGGTCACCGCCATGCTGGCGCTCGCGGGCTTCATCGTGGCGCTGGACGCCTTCGGGCCGGTCACCGACAATGCCGGCGGCATCGCCGAGATGGCGGGCCTGCCCTCGGAGGTGCGCAAGTCGACCGACGCCCTCGACGCGGTCGGCAACACCACCAAGGCGGTGACGAAGGGCTACGCGATCGGCTCGGCGGGTCTCGGCGCGCTGGTGCTGTTTGCCGCCTACACGTCGGACTTGAACTACTTCATCGCCCATGCGAGCCCGACGCAGTACCGCTTCTTCCAGGGCGTCAGCGTCGATTTCTCGCTCTCCAACCCCTACGTGGTGGTCGGGCTGCTGCTCGGCGGCCTGATCCCGTTCCTGTTCGCCGGCATCGCCATGACGGCGGTCGGGCGCGCGGCGGGCGCGGTGGTCGAGGAGGTCCGGCGCCAGTTCCGGGCCAAGCCCGGCATCATGCAGGGCACGGACCGGCCGGATTACGGGCGGGCGGTGGACATGCTCACCCGCGCGGCGATCAAGGAGATGATCATCCCGTCGCTGCTGCCGGTCCTCTCGCCGATAGTGCTGTTCTTCGTGATCCAGTTCATCGCCGGGAAGAGCCAGGCCTTCGCCACCGTGGGCGCGAGCCTGCTCGGCGTGATCCTCACCGGCCTCTACGTGGCGATCTCGATGACCTCGGGCGGCGGTGCCTGGGACAACGCCAAGAAGTACATCGAGGACGGCCACCACGGCGGCAAGGGCTCCGACGCCCACAAGGCGGCGGTGACCGGTGACACGGTCGGCGACCCCTACAAGGACACCGCCGGTCCGGCGGTGAACCCGGCGATCAAGATCACCAACATCATCGCCCTGCTGCTGCTCGCCGTGCTGGCGCACAGCTGAGGTCCGCGAAGACCGGATCGGCCGACGGGGCCGGGCTCTCCGCGAGCCCGGCCCTTCCCGTTTCGCCGTGTGCGCCCCCGCACGCGACGGCCAGTCCCGCGGCGCAGCACCTTGGCATCGCGGCGCCGCAGCGCCACCTCGGCGCCGGATTAAAACCCGGACGCGGCCCCCGCCGCACCAGCACGAGGTAACCCATGCCGTCCCTGCTCGACCCGATCCGCATCGGCGCCATCGAGGCGAAGAACCGGATCTTCATGGCGCCGCTGACCCGCGGCCGCGGCACCCGCGAGCACGTTCCGACCCCGATCATGGCCGAGTACTACGCCCAGCGCGCCGGCGCCGGGCTGATCCTCACCGAGGCGACCGGCATCTCGCAGGAAGGCCTCGGCTGGCCCTACGCCCCGGGCATCTGGTCCGACGCCCAGGTCGACGCGTGGCGGCCGATCGTGAAGGCCGTGCACGACAGGGGCGGCAAGATCGTCTGCCAGATCTGGCACATGGGCCGGATGGTCCATTCGGACTTCCTCGGCGGCGCCAAGCCGGTCTCGTCCTCGCCGACGACCGCCCCCGACCAGGCCCACACCTATTCCGGCAAGAAGCCCTACAGCGAGGCCCGCGCCCTGGAGGTGTCCGAGATCCCGCGCCTGCTCGCCGATTACGAGCGGGCCACCGCCAACGCCCTGGCGGCCGGATTCGACGGGGTGCAGATCCACGCCGCGAACGGCTACCTGATCGACGAGTTCCTCCGCGACGGCACCAACCACCGCACCGACCAGTACGGCGGTTCCATCGAGAACCGCGTGCGCCTCCTGCGCGAGGTGACCGGGGCGGTGGCGAAGGTCGCCGGGCCGGAGCGCACGGGCGTGCGCCTCTCGCCGAACGGCGCGATCCAGGGCTGCAACGACTCGAACCCGGAGCCGCTGTTCGTCGCCGCCGCCCAGGCGCTCGCCGATGCCGGGATCGCCTTCCTGGAGATGCGCGAGCCGGGGCCGAACGGCACCTTCGGCAAGGCCGACCACCCGCCGATCGCCCCGGCGATGCGGCGCGTGTTCCGCAACCCGATGATCCTGAACGCCGACTACGACGGGGTCAGCGGCCAGAAGGCGCTGGATGCCGGCGAGGCCGACGCCATCGCGTTCGGCCGGACCTTCATCGCCAACCCGGACCTCGCCGAGCGGATCGCCAGGAAGGCGCCGCTCGCCAAGGACGACGCCGCGACGTGGTACAGCCAGGGCCCCGAGGGCTACGTCGACTACCCGACCCTGACCGAGTCCCGCGCCGCCTGACGCGCCGCGGTCGCGCGCCCTGCCGCGGCCCGGAGGGCTGCGGCAGGAAACCGCGGCGGTTCCTTGGCAGCGGGCCGTCGCGCGCCTATGTGAGAGCAGGACCATGGATGTGCCTGCACCTCACGCGCTCGCGGAAGCCGGACCGACCGACGGGCGCTGGCGCGCCGCCGACCGGATCGCCGAACTGCGCGATCTCGCGATCCTCGATTCCGAGCCCGAGCCGCTCTACGACGACCTCGTGCGGGTCGCCGCCTATGTCTGCCGGGCGCCGGTCGCGCTCGTCAGCCTCGTCGATGCCGAGCGGCAGTGGTTCAAATCGGAGGTGGGCCTCGGCAAGCGCGAGCTGCCGATCAATTGCTCGGTCTGTGCCCACACGATCGAGGCCGGCGACCTTCTCGTCATCCCGGACCTGACCGCGGACCCCCGGACCACCGAGAATCCCCTCGTGACCGGGGCACCGGCCTTCCGCTTCTACGCGGGTGCGGTGATCCGCGGCAGCCACGGCATCCCGCTCGGCGCGCTGTGCGTGCTGGACCGCGTCCCGCGGCCGGAGGGGCTCGATTCGGAGCAGACCGCGACCCTGCTGGCGCTGGCGCGCCAGATCTCCAGCCTGCTGGAGCACCGCAGGACGCTGGCGCAGGTCGCTGCCCGCGAGGCGGAGATCGCCGCGAGCGAGCGCCGCTTCCGCGTGATGACCTCGGCGATGCCCCAGATGGTCTGGACCACGCGGCCGGACGGGTTCCACGACTACTACAACGACCGCTGGTACGAGTTCACCGGCGTCCCCTACGGCTCCACCGACGGCGAGGGCTGGAACGGTGTGTTCCATGCCGAGGACCAGGACAGGGCCTGGGCGCGGTGGCGCCACTGCCTCGCGACCGGCGAGCCCTACGAGATCGAGTATCGCCTGCGCCACCACAGCGGCGACTACCGCTGGACCCTGGGGCGGGCCATGCCGATCCGGGACGCCGAGGGGCGGATCGAGCGGTGGTTCGGGACCTGCACCGACATCGACGATTTGAAGCGCGCCGAGGCCGAGGCCCGCAAGCTCGTGGCGATCGTCGAGACGTCCAAGGACTTCATCGGGCTCAGCACCCTTGAGGGCGCGATCACCCATCTCAACGAGGCGGCCATGGCCCTGGTCGGCCTGCCCGATCTCGCCGCCGCCCGCGCCAAGAAGGTGCCCGACTTCTTCACCGACGACAGCCGCCGGATCCTGACCGAGACCGTGATGCCGGCGGTGCGCCGGGACGGGTTCTGGGAGGGCGAACTCGCCTTCCGACACTTCGTCACCGGCGAGCCCCTGGCCGTGCTCTACAACATCTTCCCGGTGCGCGACCCGACCGGGACCGAGCTCGGCTACGCCACCGTCACCCGCGACCTGCGCGAGGCCAAGCGCGCCGAGGAGGCCCGCGACCTGCTGATCCGCGAGCTGTCGCACCGGATCAAGAACATCTTCGCGGTGGTGGGCGGCCTCGCCGCCCTGACCGCGCGGACCGACCCCGCGGCCAAGCCCTTCGTGGCCGCGTTCCGCGAGCGGCTCGGCGCCCTGGCCCGGGCCCACGAGTACGTCCGCCCGCACTCCCCCGACAGCGCCCCGCCGGTCGCTGGCCAGACGGTGCTCGGGCTGATGCGCCTGATCATGGCCGCCTACGAGGAGAACGGACGCGCCCGCGTGGTGATCTCGGGGGACGATGCCGAGATCGGCGAGCGCACCGCCACGGCCCTCGCGCTGATCATGCACGAGCAGGCGACGAACGCGGTCAAGTACGGCGGCCTGTCGACGCGGGAGGGCGGCGTCTCGCTGAGCGGGACCCGCGAGGCGGGCCGCTACACCCTGACCTGGCGCGAGGAGGGCGGCCCGCAGATCGCCGGCGCGCCGTCCCGGAAGGGATTCGGCACGGTGCTGGCCGAGCGCAGCGTCGCCGGCCAGCTCGACGGGGCGCTGGAGCACGACTGGGCGCCGGGCGGTCTCCTGATGCGGCTCAGCGTCCCGCTCGAGAACCTGCGGACCTGACGTGGCTCGGATGCCGGCCCGGATGCCGGCCGCGCCCGGGCCGGGTCTCGTCGTCCTCGACTTCGACGGCACGCTGGCCGACAGTTTCGGGTGGTTCTGCTCGGTGCTGAACGGCGTCGCCGACCGCTACCGCTTCCGCCGGGTCGAGGCCCACGAGGTGGAGGTGTTCCGGCTCCAGGGCGCCCGGGCGATCGTCGCCCATCTCGGCATCCCGCGCTGGAAGCTGCCGCTCATCGCCCGCCACATGCACGCGCTGGCCGCCCGCGACGCCGCGCAGATCGCCCTGTTTCCCGGCGTCCCGGCGATGCTGGCCGCGATCGCGGCGGCGGGCGTGCCGCTGGCGATCCTGTCGTCGAATCGCGCCGACACGGTGCGGCGGGTGCTCGGACCGGACAATGCCGCCCGCATCGGCAGCTACGCCTGCGGGGCGTCGATCTTCGGGAAGGCGCGCCGGCTGCGGGCGTTGCTCGCGCGGACCGGGGTGCCGCCGCACCGGGCCCTCTGCGTCGGCGACGAGATCCGGGACCTCGAGGCGGCGCGGGCGCTGGGCTGCCCGTTCGGCGCCGTGGCCTGGGGCTACACCGACCCGCGGGCCCTCGCGTCCCACGGTCCCGAGCACCTGTTCCCGGAGCCCGGGGCGATCGCCCGCCTCGTGGCGGGCGAGGCCGGTCACATGCCGCGATTCGCGCCCGGCACGACGCTGGTGCCGCTGCCGCTGCCGAACGGCTCGTAGCGGGTCAGGCCGCGGAACAGCTGGCTGAGGAAGGCGCGGTCGGCGCCGCTCGTCGGCGTGGTGCGCTCGATGAAGTCGAAGATCCGGCCGTCCTGCAGGCCGTAGAGCGCCACGCGCTCGACCTTGAAGGCGGGGGTGAAGTACACGGCCGTGACCTTCTGGTCCTCGACCTGCTCGCCCAGGAACATGATCGTCCGGCGGGTGTTCTGCGAGATGTAGTACCAGGACTTGTTGCCGACCGTGGACACGGTCGAGGGCGTGCCCAGGATCTGCAGCACCTGCTCGGGGCCCATGCCGGGCTTGATCGTGGCGAGCGCCGCCTGATCGACCTGGTAGCCGTGGCGCAGCTCCTCGCCGATGCAGCCCGACAGACCGGTTGCCGCGAGGCCGAGCAGGGCGAGGCGCGCGAAGGACTGGACGAAACGGCGCCGCATCGGGCCCCCAGAGAGCGTGTTGACGGACGGGGCGCGACCGTCGCCGCCGGCACGGGGCTCCGACGGCGCTTGCGCCCTGGGCGTGGGTTGCCGTACCGCGGGGTTATGGCTTTGACAAGGCAAGCTTGGCCACAGAGGGCCGGGGTTCGACACCGATGATCGCCGGGCTGTTCCGCCGCGCGGGCGCGCGCCGCCGCGCCGTCGAGGGGCTGCACGTCGCCCTGAGCGAGGCCGCGCGCCGGCCGGGCCTCTACACGGATCTCGGCGTGCCCGACACCGTGGAGGGCCGGTTCGAATCCCTGTGCCTGCACGCGATCCTGGTCCTGCGCCGGCTGAACCGGCTGCCGCCGCCGGCCGCCGAGGTGGCGCAGGATCTGGTGAACTCGGTCTTCACCCAGCTCGACGCCTCCCTGCGCGAACTCGGCGTCGGCGACATGGGCGTGTCCAAGCGGATGAAGAAGCTCGGCGCCGCCTTCTACGGCCGGGCCGAGGGCTACGACGCGGCCCTGGAGGCCGGCGACGCCGCGGCCCTGGCGGCCGCCCTCGTCCGCAACGTGCTCGGCGGCGAGGGGGACGGGCGCGGTCTCGCCGCCTACGTGCGGGCGGCCGACGCCGCCCTCGCCGGGGCCGATCTCGACGGGCTGCTCGCGGCCGGGCCGCCCTTCCCGGAGCCCGACGGCTTCGCGCCGGTACCGGCCGGCCCTGACCACGGAGGACGCGCATGAGCCGCGATGCCAGCAGCCGCGATGCCGGCCAGGACGCCTTCCCGCTCGCGCGCTGGGTCAATGTCGAGCGCCTGCCCCAGGGGCGCGGCGCCGTCACCGTGGAGGCGAGCCCGGCCGAGTGCGCGGCGCTGGCCGCCGATTTCGGCATCCCGGGGATCCGCGACCTCGTCGGGCGCTTCGCCATCGAGGGGGCGACCAGCCGCCTCACCGTGACCGGCACCGTGGAGGCCCTGGTGACCCAGGTCTGCACCGTCAGCCTCGAACCCTTCGAGGCGCCGGTCCGGGAGCCGGTCGAGGTGGTGTTCACCGACACCGACCGGCTCGCCGGCACCGATGCCGAGGACGCCGACATCCCCGACCCCCTGGTCGGCGGCCGCATCGATTTCGGCGCGCTCACCGCCGAGTTCCTGGCGCTGGGCCTCGACCCGTACCCGCGCAAGCCCGGCATCGCCTTCGAGCCGGTCGTGGCGGGCGACGAGGCCGGACCCCTCGACGGCCTGCGCAAGCTCCGCGACCGCGACGGCTGAGCCCGCCGCGTCCGGCCGGAACCGCCGGCCGCCCGATTTCATTTGCCCGCCGGGCCGGTATCGCTATGGTCCGCCGCGCCCGGCGGGCCCCGTCCCGCCGCCGTCCGAACCCTTTCCCGCCGAGACCCGCGACCCGCTACCGACATGTCCCAACGCGTGTGCATCTCGCTCGACGCCATGGGTGGCGACCACGGGCCCACCACGGTCGTGCCCGGCGCGGCGCTGGCCCGGGAGCGCCATCCCGGCACCACCTTCCTCATGTTCGGCGACGAGGCGGTGATCGCGCCGCTGGTCGCCAAGGAGCCCCGGCTCAAGGACTGCGTGGAGATCCGCCACACCAGCGTGGCCGTGGCCATGGACGACAAGCCGAGCCAGGCGGTGCGCCAGGGCCGGGGCAAGTCGTCCATGTGGCAGGCGATCCAGGCGGTCCGCGACGGGCAGGCCGATGCCTGCGTGTCGGCCGGCAACACCGGCGCGCTGATGGCGATGTCGAAGATCTGCCTGAAGACCATGTCGGGCATCGAGCGCCCGGCCATCGCCTGCCTGTGGCCGACCGTGCGCGGCGAGAGCGTCGTGCTCGACGTCGGCGCCACGATCGGCACGGATGCCGAGCACCTCGTCGAGATGGCGGTGATGGGCTCGGCCATGGCGCGTATCGTGTTCGACCTCGAGCGCCCCACCGTCGGCCTGCTCAACGTCGGCACCGAGGAGATGAAGGGCAACGAGGCGGTCAAGGAGGCCGCCCGGATCCTGCGCGAGATGGAGAGCCCCGGCCTGACCTATCACGGCTTCGTCGAGGGCACGGATCTCGGGCGCGGCACGGTCGACGTGGTGGTGACCGAGGGGTTCACCGGCAACATCGCCCTCAAGACCGCCGAGGGCACCGCCAAGCAGATCGGCACCTATCTCCGCGCCGCCATGACCCGGACGCTGGCCGCCAAGATCGGCGCCCTGTTCGCGCGGCAGGCCTTCAAGGCCCTCAAGGACAAGATGAACCCCAGCCGGGCCAACGGCGGGGTGTTCCTCGGCCTCGAGGGCATCGTCATCAAGAGCCACGGCTCGGAGAACGCGCACGGCTTCGCCGCGGCGATCGATCTGGCGCACGACATGGCGCGCCACGACATGATCCGCACGATCCGCGAGATGCTCGACCAGACGGCGGCGCTGGCGCCGGCCTGACGCCGGCACCGGGCCTCCGTCAACGGACGGGATGGAAATCGGACGCCCGCGGCTTCACAACCGGAGATTGTGAAGCTGGATCGTCCGGGAAGGACAATGATGGCAACCCTCCGCACTGACCCCGAGCAGCACCGGCGCGTCCCCCCTCTGCGCTCGGTGGTGGTCGGGACCGGCTCGAGCCTGCCCGCGCGGGTGGTGACAAACGCCGACCTCGCCGAGCGGGTGGACACGTCCGACGAGTGGATCGTCCAGCGGACCGGGATCCGCCAGCGCCACCTCGCGGGACCCGACGAGACCACCTCGGTCCTCGGTACGCGCGCCGCCAGGGCGGCCCTCGACGATGCCGGGCTGAGCGCGGACGACATCGACCTCGTCATCTGCGCCACCTCGACGCCGGATCACACCTTCCCGGCGACCGCGACCCAGATCCAGTCGGCACTGGGCATCCATCAGGGCGCGGCCTTCGATCTGCAGGCGGTGTGTGCCGGCTTCGTCTTCGCGGTCTCGACCGCCGACAAGTTCCTGACCACGGGGGCCGCCCGCCGGGCCCTCGTGATCGGCGCCGAGACTTTCTCGCGGATCGTCGACTGGGAGGACCGCACCACCTGCGTGCTGTTCGGCGACGGGGCCGGCGCCGTCGTGCTGGAGGCGCAGGAGGGGGCCGGGGACCGCGGCGTCCTCAGCGCGAGCCTGCGGTCGGACGGACGCCACCGGGAGAAGCTCTACGTCGACGGCGGCCCCGGCTCCACCGGCACCACCGGCCACCTGCGCATGGAGGGCCGCGACGTGTTCCGATTCGCCGTCGGGCAGGTCACCGACGTGATCGTCGAGGCCTTCGCGCAGGCGGGCATCACCGCGGAGGAACTCGATTGGTTCGTGCCGCATCAGGCCAACCGCCGGATCATCGAGGCCTCAGCCGACAAGCTCGGTGTCGCCCGGGACAAGATCGTCCTGACAGTGGACCGCCACGGCAACACCTCGGCGGCCTCGATACCCCTGGCCCTCGACGTGGCGCGGCGGGACGGCCGCATCCGGGCGGGCGACCTCGTGATGATCGAGGCGATCGGCGGCGGGTTCAGCTGGGGCGCGGCGCTGATCCGCTGGTGAGGCTCGGGCGGCGCGCCCGAAACGATTCGCTGCCCCGGCGCGGTTGACCGGGGGCGGAGCGCCGATTAGCGTGCCGGATCATAGGGATACGCCGTCAGCGTTCGGCGCGGCCAAGGGTGCCGCGCCGTGCGTCATGGGGCGAGCGACGCGGGCGAGGGGACACGGCATGGCAGGCAAGACGGTGACGCGCGCCGACTTGAGCGAGGCCGTCTACCACCAGGTGGGCCTGTCGCGGACCGAGTCGGCCGCCCTCGTCGAGACCGTGCTGTCCGAGATCTGCAGCTGCCTCGCGAGCGGCGAGACGGTGAAGCTGTCCTCGTTCGGCTCCTTCGTGGTCCGCAGCAAGGGCAAGCGCGTCGGCCGCAATCCCAAGACCGGGGTCGAGGTCGCGATCGAGCCGCGGCAGGTGATGGTGTTCAAGCCCTCCAACGTGCTCAAGGCCAAGATCAACGGCCTGAACGGCGCGGGCGACCACGACGACGAGTGAGCGCGCCGCGAATGCGGCCGCGTAGGCGAGCGCTTGGGGCGGGCTCTTCAGGCTTGAGTGCGGCCCCGCGAGCCGGCAAGATCGGGCCGCTTCGCCCCGCTCCGTAAGACGCCCATGCCGCCAGCCCTCGCCGCCGCCTCGACCGACGAACCGCCGACCGGGATCGGCGAGAAGAGCGCCCACGCGTTCCGGACGATCAGCGAGGTGGCCGAGGAACTCGACGTGCCCCAGCACGTCCTGCGGTTCTGGGAAACCCGCTTCGGCCAGATCCGCCCCGTGAAGCGGGCGGGGGGGCGCCGCTACTACCGGCCCCAGGACATCGAGCTCGTCGCCGGCATCCGCCACCTCCTGCACGTGCAGCGCTACACCATCGCGGGGGCGCAGCGGGTCCTCAAGGAGAACGGCGTCCGCTTCGTGCAGGCCGTCGGCCGCGGCGAGGCCGTGGCGGCCGAGCCGCTGCTTCAGGAGGTCGAGACCGAGGCGGGAGCCCGGAGCGGGACCGGGGGCGCGCCATTCGGCGCGTCGGACCGGGCGGCCCTGGCCGAGGCCCTGGACGAGCTGCGCGCCTGCCGCGCCCTGCTCGACGGGCTGCGCGACCTGCCCGACATGGAGGCCTGAGCGGGCCTGCCGGGCTCGACGACCCCGGCCCCGCGCGCGGCGGGCGAACTTTCCGGCAACACGTCGCGTTGTCGCCCGCATGGCCGCGCCCAAACCCAAGTTGACGCCCAGCCAGGAACTGATGGCCCGCATCATGCGGATCGTCCGCTCCTGCCCGGAGGCGGCGTCCGAAGTCCTGGAGCTGATGTTCCTCGTCAGCCAAATCGAGGCGGCCACCGGGGTCGACCGGGACTATCGCGACGCCAAGCGGGTGATCAGCCGCCTGCGCAACCCGCTCTGGGAGATGGGTCCCACCGACCGGGAGAAACTCCTGGCGGCCGCCGAGACGATTCGCCGGGTCTGCCGGCTGGCCGAGGACGAGATTCCCCCCGTGCCGGTGGCCGATGCCGGGGAGCGGGCGCGGGTCGAGGGGCGGCTCGCCGCCGCCCTGGCCGGCGAGTTCGACGCGGCGCAGATCGCCCGCATCACCGGGATCGTCGCGGCGGCCCTCCAGAATTAACCCGCCGCCCGAGCCCTCGACGCCCGTGCGCGGCGTCCCCACATGGTCTCCACCGATGAACGGGACATCCGGACGCGTGTCCGGGGAGAGGTCCCGGGTCGGCACTGGAGAGACGCTGCCATGATTGCCCTACGTCCGCTCGCCGCGCTGCTCGCAGGGAGCATGGCACTGGCCGGGCCCGCCCTGGCCCAGACGCCGTCCAGCCGAACCAAGACGGTGGCGCCCGGCAAGACGGTCCGCATCGAGATCGCGCCCAACCTCAAGAAGGACTGTTCTCCTGGGCCGATGCCGGAGTTCAAGGTCTCGGGTCCGCCGAAGAACGGGTCGGTGATCACCAAGGTCGGCAAGCTGAAGACGCCGGCGAGCTACCGCTGCCCCAATAAGGAAGCGGCCGTCCAGGCGCTGTTCTATCAGCCCAACAACGGATTCACCGGTACCGACGAAGTGACGTTCGAGGTCAAGAGCTCCGACGGCCAAGTCCAGACGCAGACCGTCAAGATCACGGTCGGGGGGGCGGGGACCAAATCAGGAGACGACGGCAAGAAAGAGGGCACGGATTTGTGAGCAGGCTCCGGCCGAAACGGTATCTGGCCAGTCCTGCCGCCCGGGCAGCCGTCCGGGGGCGTCACGGAGTCTCGTCCGTGACGCCTTCAGCGCTCCGGAGTGTTGCATGCAATCGACATGCCGGGCGCCATGCTCGCCGCACTGCGACAAAAGCGGGCCTGTCGGTTGCATCCGAGCCGAGACAGGATGAAGCTGTCACGGTCTGAGAGGGTTATCGAATGCCGATGCATGCGACGAACGACCTTTTCCAGAGCTTCGCCCGAGGGTACGAGGCCCGCCGCGACACGGAGATGACGCTCTCCGAGTACCTGGAGGCCTGTCGCGACGAGCCCCTTATGTACGCCTCGGCCGCCGAGCGCATCCTCGCGGCGATCGGCGAGCCGGAATTCGTGGACACCGCCAGGGATTCGCGCCTCGGCCGGATCTTCATGAACCGGACGATCCGGACCTACCCGGCCTTC
>NZ_LMPY01000041.1:0-22608 GCF_001424445.1 Methylobacterium sp. Leaf361
AACCTCGACAGCCTGTACCTGCCGCGCGACGCGGCCGAGCTCGCGGAGTTCGTCGGGCAGCTGGCGCCGGTCCTGATCCACGTGCACTCGCTGGCGGGCTTGCGCTGGGGCGCGGCGCGGGCGCTGATGGCGGTGGTGGCGGGGTCGGGGCGTCCCTACGCGTGGACGCTGCACGACTACTCGCCGGTGTGCCACCGCAACCACCTGGTGCAGCCGGACGGGCGCTACTGCGGCCTGGCGCCGGTCAGCGAGTGCCGGTCGTGCCTGGCGGTGGACGCGGACGGGTTCGAGGAGCCGGACCCGGGCGAGCGGCGGGCGGCGTTCGGGGCGTTCCTGGCGGGCGCCGCGCGGGTGTTCGCGCCGTCCTCCGACACGGCGGCCCGGATCCGGACGGTGTACCCGGATCTGTCGGTCACGGTGCGGCCGCACGTCGAGCCGGAGCGGTCGGTGCGCTCGACCGCCCTCCAGCGGCCCGGCCGAATCCGCCGCGTCGCCGTGCTCGGCGCGATCAGCGCCACGAAGGGCGGCCTGTTCCTGCAGGCGCTCGCCACCGACGCGCAGGACCGCGACCTGCCGCTGCACTTCGCGATCGTGGGCTACTCGGACCCGGCCCTGGCGATCGGCCTGGAGCGCGTCGGGGTCGCCCAGACCGGGCGCTATTCCGGGGACCACGAGGCCCTGGACCTGGTCTGGCGGCTCTCGGCCGACCTCGTGCTGCTGCCGGCGATCTGGCCCGAGACCTACTCGTACGCGCTGACCCTGGCGCTGCGCACCGGCCTGCCGGTGGCGGCCTTCGACCTCGGCGCGCCGGCCGAGCGGCTGCGCGCCTACCCGAACGGGCACCTGCTCCCCGGCGCGCTGGCCACCGATCCGGCCGCCTTCAACGACCGCCTGCTCGCCATCGACGTCTCGGCCGCGGGCCGGCTCACCGTGCCGATCCGGGCCGCCACCTACGGCGACCTGATGGGCGACTATTACGGCCTGGACCCGGCGCCGGCCGGGACCGGGCACCCCAGCGACGAGGACGCCGCATGATCTCCGTCAACGAGGACATGAAGCAGGAGATGCTGCGCCGCGGCATCTCGGTGCTGCACCCGGCCCCGTTCGGCCTGCCGGAGGATTGCGTCTTCGAGCCGCCGTGCAGCATCAAGTGGATGGGCGTCGATTACTGCCTCACCATGGGGGCGTTCTCGTACGCGGTCAGCGGCTACTATTTCGGGGCCGACATCGCCCGCTACTGCTCGATCGGCGAGAGCGTCCAGGTCGGGCGCGGCAGCCACCCGGTCCAGTGCGGCTCGACCTCGCCGCTGTTCTACACGCACCACTCGGCCGTGTTCGACCGCATCGACCCGCGGGCGGAGGATTACGAGATCTCCGGCCCGTATCTCTGGCCCAAGCGCGTGCGTATCGGCAACGACGTCTATATCGGCCACGGCGCCTTCCTGATGCCCGACATCACGATCGGCGACGGGGCGGTGATCGGCGCCATGGCGGTGGTGACCAAGGACGTGCCGCCCTACGCGATCGTGGCCGGCAGCCCCGCCCGGATCGTGAAGATGCGCTTCCCGGACGCGCTGATCGAGCGCTACCTGAAGGTGCAATGGTGGCGCTACGCCTTCTGGGACCTGCGCCAGTGCTCGATCACCGACCCGGAGACGTTCATCGACGCCGTCGAGGAGCGGATCGCCGGGGGCATGCAGGAATACCGGCCGGAGCTGATCCCGATCCGGTCGCTGGTGCCGGGCGCCTGAGCCCAGGCGCCTGAGCCCAGGCACCTGAGCCCAGGCACCTGAGGCCGGGCACCTGAGGCCGGGCACCTGAGGCCGGGCGCCCGCCGGGACGCGCCCCGCGCCGGGGCGTCCGGGGCGGCGCGCTCAGCCCGCCAGCACCCGCGCCGCCGCGTCGCCCAGCGCCCGCACGCCGAGGGCGAGGTCGGCGTCGCTGGTATCCTCCGCCCAGTGGTGGCTGATGCCGCCGATCGAGGGCACGAACAGCATCGCGACCGGCAGGATCCGGGCGACGTTCTGGGCGTCGTGCCCGGCCCCCGACGGCATCACCTGCCACCCGCCGGGGCAGACGCTCTCGGCCGCCTCCGAGAGGGCGCGCATCAGGGCCGGGTCGCAGGGGGCGGGGATCGCCTTGGCCAGGGCCGTCAGCGTGGCCGGGCAGCGCTCGCGCCGGTTCGAGTCCCGCACCAGCGCCTCCAGGCAGGCCTCCATCCGCTCCAGCACGGGTATCGCCACGTCGCGGAACTGGAAATACACCTCGGCCCGCCCCGGGATGATGCTGAAGCCGCCGGGATCCAGGGTGATCCGTCCCGTGGTCCAGGTGCTGCGCGGCCCGCAGACCTTCGGGAATTCCCGGTCGATCGCCGCGAGCAGCCGCACCGCCGAGAGACCCGCGTCCCGGCGCTCCGCCATGGTGGTGCCGCCCGCGTGGTCCTGGTTGCCGGCGAAGTCGATCCGGAACTGCCAGATCGCCACGATGCCGCTCACCACGCCGAGATGCAGGCCGGCGGATTCGAGCTGCGTGCCCTGCTCGATGTGCATCTCCAGGAAGCCGCGGTAGCGGTCCGGGTCGAGCCGCGTCCGGGGCAGGCCGGCGAGGCCGGCGCTCGCGAGCGCCGCGCGGAGCGGCGTGCCGTCGGTGCGGTTGCGGGCCTCGTCGATCTCGGCCTCGGTCAGGTCGCCGATCGCCGAGCGGCTGCCCAGGAAGCCCCCCGAGAAATGCCCCTCCTCGTCGGCGAAGGCGACGACGTCGACGGGCAGCCCGGCGCGGGCCAGCGCGACCCCGGCCACGACGCCCAGCGCCCCGTCGAGCCAGCCGGCCTCGTTCTGCGTCTCGATGTGGCTGCCGACCAGCAGGTGCGGGCCCGGCCCGCGGTGGCGCCCGAGCACGTTGCCGATCCCGTCGATGGAGGCCTCCAGGCCGCAGGCCTCGAGCCGGGCCATCAGCCAGCGCCGGGATTCCATGTCATCGGCCGAGAAGGTCGGCCGGTGGACGCCGGTGCGGAACCGGCCGATCTCGCGCAGTTCGTACAGGTCGGCCAGGAAGGCCCGGGTGTCGATCGCGGTCATGGTGAGCCCAGGCGATGAGGCCAAGTTTGAGGCCAAGTTTGAGGCCAAGTGTTGTGGCCGAGTGAGGCGGCCACGTGAGGAGGCCTCCGGCGGTGCAAGCCCCGTGCGGCCCGCTATTCCGCCGCCGCAGGTCTCGAGGCCGCGCCCTGCGCGCCACCCCCCGCGCCCTCCAGCCAGGCGGCGAGATCGGCCCGGGCCCGGTCGGTGAGCGCGCGCTTCTTCAGCGCCGCCTTCTCGGGTCCGCGCAGGCGCCGGCCGGTCTCGTTGCGGGGGGCCCGCTCGAGCGGCGGGAACAGGCCGAAATTCACGTTCATCGGCTGGAACGAGCGCGGGGCGTTGGCCTCCCCGTCCGCCATCAGGTGGCCGCCGGTGATGTGGGCGATGAGCGCGCCGAGGGCCGTGCTCTGGGGCAGGGGGGCGAGGGGGGCGCCGGCCGCCTCCGCGACGGCGAAGCGGCCGGCCATCAGCCCGACCGCGGCGCTCTCGACGTAGCCCTCGCAGCCGGTGATCTGCCCGGCGAAGCGCAAGGTCGGACGGGCCCGCAGCCGGAGGGTGGCGTCGAGGAGGCGCGGGCTGTCGAGGTAGGTGTTGCGGTGCAGGCCGCCGAGGCGGGCGAACTCGGCCCGCTCCAGGCCGGGGATCATGCGGAAGACCCGCACCTGCTCGGCGTAGGTCAGCTTCGTCTGGAAGCCGACCATGTTGTACAGGGTGCCCAGCGCGTTGTCCTGGCGCAGCTGCACGATCGCGCAAGGCTTGACCAGCGGGTCGCGGGGATTGGTGAGCCCCACGGGCTTCATCGGCCCGTGGCGCAGCGTCTCGGGGCCGCGCTCGGCCATGACCTCGACGGGCAGGCAGCCGTCGAAATAGGGCGTGCCCTCCCACTGCTTGAACCCGATCTTCTCGCCCGCCACGAGGGCGGCCACGAAGGCGTCGTACTGCTCCCGGGTCATCGGGCAGTTGAGGTAGTCCGCGCCCGTGCCGCCGGGTCCCGGCTTGTCGTAGCGGGACTGGAACCACGCCACGTCCATGTCGATCGAGTCGCGGTGGACGATCGGCGCGATCGCGTCGAAGAAGGCCAGCGACTCGGCGCCGGTGAGCCCGCGGATGCCCTCGGCCAGCGCCGGCGCGGTGAGCGGGCCGGTGGCGACGATGCAGGGCCCCCATTCCTCCGGCGGCAGGCCCTCGACCTCCCCGCGGACGAGGGTGACGTTGGGGTGCTGCTCCAGGGCCCGGGTCACCGCGGCGGAGAAGCCCTCGCGGTCGACCGCCAGCGCCCCGCCCGCCGGCACCTGGTTGGCGTCGGCCGCCCGCATGATCAGCGAGCTCAAGGAGCGCATCTCCTGGTGCAGCAGCCCGACGGCGTTGCCCTCGGGGTCGTCCGACCGGAACGAGTTGGAGCAGACGAGCTCGGCCAGTCCGTCGGTGCGGTGCGCCTCGGTGCCGCGCACCGGGCGCATCTCGTGGATCACGGCGCGGTGCCCGGCTTCGGCCACCTGCCAGGCGGCCTCGGATCCGGCGAGGCCGCCGCCGACGATGTGGATGGTCTGTGTCATGTCCGAGAATAGCGAAGGACCGCCGTCCGGATCAACGGGCGGCGGTCCTTCGAGGCATTCGTCTCGGGTGCTGTGACGCGGACGCGGGGATCAGACGCGGGCGACGCCGCGGATCTCGCTGCGGTTGATGCCGAGATCGGCAAGATCGCGGTCCGACAGGCGGGACAGCTGGGTGACGGTGTCGCGGTACCGGAGATAGGCGCGGACGCGGCTCAGGACGCTACGGGCGGCGGACATGGTGTGCTGTGACCTCTGCTCGGGCAGACGATGGCGCCCCATTGCGCATCGCTGCCTCTTGTTGGTGCAACGCACATATAATCGCGCCGCAGCGCAGCAGGAGTCGCAAGGTCAAGCACCAGACCTGCGAAAATCGCATAACCGGCTTAAGAAACCGGCAAGGTTTCCGGATGGTCATTCTTTGTGCGCATGCAGGGCGCCGAGGGGCCTTCCGCACGCGCGAAGGGCGCCCCGCCGGTCGGCGGGACGCCCTGCATGCCGTCTGACGGGCTCGGACGGGAGCTCAGTAGAACGGGCGCGGCCCGTAGAAGCCGTAGGGCCGGTAGAAGGGCCGCGGCCGGTAGTAACCGCCGTACCCGCCGTAATAGACCGGGCGCCGCCAGTAGCCGTAGGGCCGGGGGCCCCAGTTCGGCCGGCAGATGCCCCACGGATTGGGATGGAAGCCGGGGCCGCAGCCCCCGGCCGCCTCGGCAGACCCCGCGAGCCCGAGGCCGCCGGCGATCGCGGCGGCCATCACGAGTGCCTTCGCGCGCGGTGCGCTCAGAATCGTCATGACTGGATCTCCTCAACGTTTCCGGCGGATCGGGAGCCGGTCGTTCGAGATTCGGTCCCGCCGCCTGAACCGTCGCTGAGCCGTAGGTTGTGTCCGGTACAGGCCCGCGACGGCGCCGCGGCAACGCCGCTCGGAGCGCGAAGGTTGCACGCTCCGGGTCGCGGGCTCAGTGCAGCGAGGGCGTGCGCAGGAACCGCTCCCGATCCCCGGAGACGAGGGCGAGCTTCACGCCGCGCCCCTCCCGGCGGATCGTGAGGGGGACCCGCACCCCGGCCTCGCCCAGGGCCCAGACGCTCCGGAACAGGGCGGCGAGGTCGGCCACCGGCTCGCCGGCTACCGCCTCGATCACGTCGCCGGCCTGGAGGCCGCCGGTCTCGGCCGGGCCGTTATCGGCGAGGCCCATCACGACGATGCCCTCCTCGCTCTCGGTGGCGTAGAGGCCGAGCCAGGGGCGGGGCGGCCGGTCGGCCCGCCCGCGCGTGGCGAGGTCCTCGAGGATCGGCGTCAGCAGATCGATGGGCACGACCATGTTGATCGGCCGCGCCGCGCCGCCGCCGCCCTGCTGCAGCTGCAGCGAGCCGATTCCGAGCAGGTCGCCCTGGGGGCCGATCAGCGCGGTCCCGCCCCAGTGCGGGTGCGCGGGGGCGGTGAACAGGGCCTCGTCGAGGACGTACTCCCAGTAGCCGGCGAATTCCTGCCGGGCCACGACCTCGACGGCGACGCAGCGCTGGCGCCCGCCCGCCCCGGCCAGCACGGCCCGGTCGCCGGTCTTCAGCCCGGCCGAGTGGCCGAGCGGGAGGGCCGGCACGCCGAGATCGCCGAGCGCCTGGACCAGGCCGAAGCCCGTGGCGGCGTCGAAGCCGAGGACGTGGCCGGGCACCGAGCGGCCGTCCCGGGTGGTGAGCCAGACGCTCTCGGCCTCGGTGACGAGGTAGCCGATGGTGAGCACCAGCCCGTCCTCGCGGATCACCACGCCGTTGCCGGCGCGCTCGGTGCCGAGCGTCTCGGCCGTGAACGCGCTGTCCGGGATCCGCGCCGACAGGGCCAGGACCGCGGAGAGCGCCCGGTCGAGGTCGTAGCCGTAATCCGCGGGCCTGGGCTGGGCCTGCGCGGGGATCTTCCACTCGCCCTGCGTCGCCATGACAATCCTTCGGCTCGTCCGCCTGCGCTCCGGTCGGCCCCGGAGCCGCGCCATCGGCACACCATAGGATGTCCGCGCCGCCCGCGTCACCCGCGGCCGGCTGCGACCCGTGGCACGGGCCCGCCCGGGGCGGCCGGCTGCGGCCCGCGGCGGCACCGGCACAAAGAAAAACCGCCCGGCGGAGCCGGGCGGCGCGCCGTCCCGGAGGACGGCCTATCGGAGATCCGGGAGCCCCCGCCGCGCGGCGGCGGGGAGCCCGGTGTCTCGGGAGGATCTCAGTACTTGCGGACCAGGGCCGCCGGGACCGGCGAGGCGGCCGGGGCCGGCGAGTACAGCGGCACGATGAACCGGATCCAGCCGTCGGTGGAGTAGTTGTCGCGGGTGCGGCCGAACGCGTTGGTGTACTGCGCGCCGGTCACGACGTCGCGGGCGACGTAGGCCTGGACGGTGAAGATCTTGAAGTCGTAGCCGATGAGACCGCCCAGGGCGAACCGGCCACGGTTCCCGGCCGCGGCGCTGGCCTGGCTGATGTCGAAGTTGTAGGTGCCGTAGGCGATCGGGCCGATCTCGAAGTTGCCGAACTTCTTGGTCGCCGTGAGGTCGAAGTTCAGGGCGTCCGACAGGCGGATCGGGCCGATGGCGGCGCCGACCTGGCCGGGGAAGCGGCCGGGCGAGTCGTAGATGTTGGCGGTCAGGTTGGCGGTGATGTTCCAGCCGTCACCCGTGTAGCTGCCGGCGACGCCGAAGCGGTAGGTGTTGGAGGAGAGCTGCGGCAGGACCGGGGTGGCCGTCGTGCCGTTCGCGGTGATGATCGAGCCGCGATCGCCGTTCAGGTCGTTCAGGTAGGCGCCGCCGAGCAAGCTGACGCCGAAGTTGTTGCCGAGGTCGAAGGCCCAGATGCCGCCGACGAAGGTGCCGACGTTGATCGAGATGTCCTTGTTGCGCACGCCCGCCGGGTTGCGGGTGAAGGCGAACACGGTCGGGGGCGCCACGAGCAGCTCGACGCGGCCGCCGAACGGCACGAACGGGGTCGACCAGACCAGGACCGGGATGTTGACGGCCGTGTCGGGCGAGTTCGGCGCGTCGGTGCGGCGATAGGTGAACGTGTTGATCGCGTAGAGGCCTTCCGGCAGCGGCGCGCCGACCGCGAGGCCGACCTGCTCGCCCGGAATCGTCGTGGTCTGCGCCTGCGCGATCGTCGAGGTCATGCCGACCGTGAGCGCGACCGTGCCGGCCGCGAGCCAGTTCTTCATCATTTTCTCATTCCTTCCCAAGGTCATACGGCGTCCGTCCCGCATTCGGCACTTCCCTGCCGGTCTGCTCGCCTATCGCGGCTGCCGGCTTCGGACCTGCCGAGCGCCCCCACGGAGCCTGCCCGTCTCAACGTCTGCGACTATTCTACAGAGACCTGCGGAAAGACAGTGGAATGCTCGCCGAAACGCCACAACCGGCCGAACCGTTGCGCAAAAGCCGCATTTTTGCGGCGATGCAACACTGTCCACAGACCCTGCTCGGATCGCGGTTTCGGCAAAATATCGTTGAACGGTCAAGCTGTTGCCGGCCCGGGCCGCGGGAGAATCCGGCAAAGGCGGGAAGGTGATCGGGCAGGCCGCCGGTCCGGGCGCGCGGGCCAGGATCCGGCTCCGAGCCGGTCGGCGGCGGGGCCGGAGCCGGATCCGGCCGCTCGAATCACCGTCCGCGGGCGCGGGGTCCGGCCGAGACCCGGCAGAAACTGCCGCGCCGGCCCGGGAGCGGGTGATCCGTCGCGTCGGACCCGCGCCCGCACTGCAGGGGCGGGGGCGCGTCCGGCACGGTCGCCGGTGCGTGCGATGCCCGCCCCCGGAAGGTCCGCCCCCTCCGCCGCCGCGCTACTCCGCGGCGCGGCCGCGGCTCGCGGGTGAGGCGGGCCGCCGCTCCAGCACCTCGCGCAGGAACCGGCCGGTATGGCTGGCCTTGGCGCGGGCGATCTCTTCCGGCGTGCCCTGCGCCACCACCCGGCCGCCGCCGTCGCCGCCCTCGGGACCCATGTCGATCACCCAGTCGGCGGTCTTGATCACTTCGAGGTTGTGCTCGATCACCACCACGGTGTTGCCCTGGTCGACCAACTCGTGGAGCACCTCCATGAGCTTGGCGACGTCGTGGAAGTGCAGGCCGGTGGTCGGCTCGTCGAGGATGTAGAGGGTGCGGCCGGTGGCGCGCTTCGACAGCTCCTTGGAGAGCTTCACGCGCTGCGCCTCGCCCCCCGACAGGGTGGTGGCCTGCTGGCCGACATGGACGTAGTGCAGGCCGACCCGCTTCAGGGTCTCGAGCTTGTCGCGGATCGCCGGCACCGCCTTGAACAGCTCGGCCGCCTCCTCGACGGTGGAGTCGAGCACGTCGGCGATGGACTTGCCCCGGTACTTCACCTCCAGGGTCTCGCGGTCGTAGCGCTTGCCCTTGCAGACGTCGCAGGTGACGTAGACGTCCGGCAGGAAGTGCATCTCGATCTTGATGACGCCGTCGCCCGAGCAGGCCTCGCAGCGCCCGCCCTTGACGTTGAACGAGAAGCGCCCGGGCTGGTAGCCCCGCGCCTTGGCCTCCGGCAGGCCCGCGAACCAGTCGCGGATCGGCGTGAAGGCGCCGATATAGGTGGCGGGGTTCGAGCGCGGCGTGCGCCCGATCGGCGACTGGTCGATGTCGATGACCTTGTCGAGGTGCTCCAGCCCCTCCAGCCGCCCGTAGGGGGCCGGGTGCTCCAGGGCGCCGTTCAGCTTCTTGGCGACGGCCTTGTAGAGGGTGTCGATCACCAGGGTGGACTTGCCGCCCCCCGAGACGCCGGTGATGCACGTGAAGGTGCCGAGCGGGATCTCGACGTCCACGTCCTTGAGATTGTTGCCCCGCGCGCCGAACAGGCCGAGCTTGCCCTTCCGGCCCTTGCGGCGGGCGGTCGGGGTGCGCACCGCCATCGCGCCCGTGAGATACTTGGCGGTGAGCGAGGCGGGGTTCGCCAGCACCTCCGCGGGGGTGCCCTGCGCGATGATCTCGCCGCCGTGGATGCCGGCGCCCGGGCCGACATCGACCACGTAATCGGCCTGCAGGATCGCGTCCTCGTCGTGCTCGACCACGATCACCGAGTTGCCGAGGTCGCGCAGGCGCTTGAGCGTGCCGAGCAGCCGCTCGTTGTCGCGCTGGTGCAGGCCGATCGAGGGCTCGTCCAGCACGTAGAGCACGCCGGTCAGGCCGGAGCCGATCTGCGAGGCGAGGCGGATGCGCTGGCTCTCGCCGCCCGAGAGCGAGCCGGAGCCGCGGGCGAGCGTCAGGTATTCCAGGCCGACATCCACCAGGAAGCTCAGCCGGTCGCGGATCTCTTTCAGGATCCGGACCGCGATCTCGTTCTGCTTCGCGGTCAGCTTCCCGGGCAGGTCCGAGAACCACCGGTGCGCCTCGGAGACCGAGAGGGCGGTCACGTCGGCGATGTCCGCCATGGCGACCTTCACGGCCAGAGCCTCGGGCTTCAGCCGCTTGCCGCCGCAGGCGGCGCAGGGCGTCTCGCTCATGAAGCGCCCGATCTCCTCGCGCACGGCGTCCGAGTCGCTCTCCTTGTAGCGGCGCTCCAGGTTCGGGATCACGCCCTCGAAGGGCTTGTTGACCGTGTACTTGCGCAGGCCGTCGTCGTAGGCGAAGCGCACCGCCTGCTTGCCCGAGCCGTAGAGCACGATGGCGCGGGCCGTCTCCGACAGGCTCTGCCAGGGGACGCCCGTCTTGAAGCCGAAATGCTCGGCGAGCGCCTCGAGCGTCTGGCCGTAATAGGGCGAGGTCGACTTCGCCCAGGGGCCGACCGCGCCGCGCTTCAGGCTCAAGCCAGGGTCGGAGATCACCAGCTCGGGATCGATCCGCATCTCGTGGCCGATGCCGCTGCAGGTCGGGCAGGCGCCGAACGGGTTGTTGAACGAGAACAGCCGCGGCTCGATCTCCGCGATGGTGAAGCCCGAGACCGGGCAGGCGAAGCGCGACGAGAAGGTGACGGTCCGCGGCGCCTCGCCCTCGGGGGCGTCGGCGAACACGATCTCGGCGACGCCGTCGGCGAGTTCCAGCGCCGTCTCGAAGGACTCGGCGAGCCGCGAGCCGATATCGGCCCGGACCACGATCCGGTCCACCACCACGTCGATGTCGTGCTTGAACTTCTTGTCGAGCTTGGGCACATCGTCGATGGCGTAGTATTCGCCGTTCACGCGCAGCCGCTGGAAGCCTTTCTTCTGATATTCGGCGATCTCCTTGCGGTACTCGCCTTTCCGCCCGCGGACCACGGGCGCCAGCAGGTAGAGCCGGGTCTTCTCCGGCAGTTCCAGCACCCGGTCGACCATCTGCTGGACGGTCTGGCTCTCGATCGGCAGGCCGGTGGCCGGCGAGTAGGGGATGCCGACCCGCGCCCAGAGCAGGCGCATGTAGTCGTAGATCTCGGTCACCGTCCCCACGGTCGAGCGGGGGTTCTTCGAGGTGGTCTTCTGCTCGATCGAGATCGCCGGCGACAGCCCGTCGATCTGGTCGACGTCGGGCTTGGACATCATCTCCAGGAACTGGCGGGCGTAGGCCGAGAGCGACTCGACGTAGCGGCGCTGCCCCTCCGCGTAGATCGTGTCGAAGGCGAGCGACGACTTGCCCGAGCCCGAGAGCCCGGTGAAGACCACGAGCTTGTCCCGCGGGATGGTCAGGTCGACGTTCTTGAGATTGTGCTCCCGGGCGCCGCGGATCGCGATGACCCGCCGGTCCTCGACGGGGGCCGGCGCGGCGTCGAACAGGGCCTCCAGCTTGGCGTCGATGGCGGCTTCGTTCCGCGCGCCGGGGGAGCTGGATTTCGCGCGAACCGGCTTGGACTCGGGCACCTTGGACTGGGGCGCCTTCGACTGGGGCGCCTTGGCCGTCGCCGGGGCTTTCGGAGCCGTCTTGGAAGGCGCTTTGGCGGCAGCTTTCGGTGCGGCTTGGGCAGCACCGACGCGGCTTGCGGCACGACTTCCAGCTTGGGCTTTGGCCATGAGGGCGGCGGTCTTTCGAGGCGTCGACCGAGGCATCGACGAAGTCGGACGGATTCGCGCGCGGGCCAGCCGCCGCTCCGGCTCATGTCGAGCCCGAGGGGGCCCGCGGCAAGATGCGGCCGGCGGGACGCAGGCCCGTCATGCGCCGCCCTTGCTAGAACGAAACGCGTACGTCGGCAACCGCTCGGTGAACGCGCGACCGTCTTCGCGAGCGCAGCGAAGCGATGACGCGGTGGAGCCAGCGGCCGCGATCGGAGTCCGGTGGCCCCAGCTTCGCCGTAGCTCGATTCGCCAAACCTTGGCCCACCTTCGGTGTTGCACCGCGGGCGCCGAGATCCACGTCGCCGTATCCCGCCCTCAGATCCACATCCCGACAGGTATCGATGCCAGCATGCGACGCGACCGATCCGGCCGCCCTCCGCGGTTCCGACGACCGCACGGCCACCCAGCAGCGCCTGTCCACGCGGCTGCTGTTCCTGATCGTGGGCATCGCCAACGCCACCTGGGCGCCCCTGGTGCCGCTGGTGAAGGACCGCGCCGGCCTCGACGCGGCCGGGCTCGGCCTGCTGCTCCTCACCTTCGGCGTCGGCTCGATCCTGGCAATGCCGAGCGCCGGGGCCGCGGCCGCGCGGCTCGGCTTCCGGCCGGTCCTGCTCGCCGGCACGCTCGCGATCGGCCTCGCCCTGCCGGTGCTGGCCGTGGGCTCCGGGCTCGTGCCGCTCACCGGGGCGCTGCTGCTGTTCGGGGCCGGGATGGGGGCGGTGGACTGCGTCATGAACCTGCAGGCCGTCGCGGTGGAGCGCGCCGCCGGGCGCCCGATGATGTCGGGCTTCCACGGCCTCTACAGCCTCGGCTGCATCCTGGGGGCGCTGCTGGCCAGCGTCCTGATGGGCACCGGCCTGGGCGCCGGCTGGAGCGTGCTGATCCTGGTCGCCGGCATCGTGGCCCTGTTCGCGGCCGCCTGGCCGGGCATCCTTCCGGCCGGCGGGGCAGGGGGAAGCGGCGGGCCCGCCTTCGCGCTGCCCCGCGACCCGGTGCTGGTGCTGGGCCTGCTCTGCTTCGTGGTGTTCCTGACCGAGGGCTCGGCCCTCGACTGGAGCGCGGTGTTCCTGATCCAGCAGCGCGGGCTCGATCCGGCCTGGGCGGCGCTCGGCTACGCTTCCTTCTCGGTCACCATGACGGCCGGCCGGCTCGGCGGGGATGCGATCGTGGCCCGCCTCGGCCGGCGGCCCGTGGTGATCCTCGGCGGCCTGCTGGCGGCGGCCGGCCTCGCGCTCTCGGTCGTCATCCCGGCCTGGGAGGCGGCGCTCGCCGGCTACGCCCTGGTCGGGGCGGGCTGCGCCAACATCGTCCCGGTCCTGTTCACGGCGGCGGGGCGCCAGACCGCGATGCCCGCGCGCGTGGCGGTGCCGGCGGTGACGACGCTGGGCTATGCCGGGGTGCTGGCGGGGCCCGCGCTGATCGGCTTCGCCGCGCAGGCGCTCGGCCTGCCCGCGTCCCTGCTGATCGTGGCGGCGCTGCTCCTCGGCGTGGCGGCGGCCGGCCGGTCCCTGCGGGTGTGACCCCTCACGCCTCGGCGTTGCGCGCCATGAAGGTGGCGGGCGTCCCGTCCTCCGGGTTCACGAAGACGATGTCGGTCGGCGCCCGCCGGGGCGTGTCGATCGACAGGAACACCACCGGGTCCCCGGGCTCGAGCACCGGCATCGCGTGGACCGTGCCCTTCTCGAAGAACAGGAGCTGGCCCGGGCCGAACGCCGTCTCGGCGGCCGGATCGCCCAGCCAGACCCGGCCCCGGCCCGAGAGGCAGTAGAGGTACTCGTCGCAGGTGGCGTGATAGTGCGGCGGGGTCGGCCGGTAGATCCGGAACACCCGGGCGCTCGCCGCCTCCCGGTCGGTCAGGTAGGTGTCGACCAGGAGGGTCTCGGCGCTGTCGGGCAGACCCGCCGCCAGCGCCGTCACGTCGAAGAGGCCGGTCCCCGCCGCGTCCGCCATCACGTCCTCCTCAATCGGAAAACCCTTCGAGCACGATCTTCCCCCTGGCGCGCCCGCTCTCGACCAGTGCGTGGGCGCGCCGCAGGTTCGCGGCGTCGATCCGCCCGTAATGCTCCCCCAGGGTGGTGCGCAGGCGCCCGGAATCAACGAGGCGGGACATCTCGTCGAGGAGCGCCCCCTGGGCGGCGATGTCGGCGGTGGCGAACATCGAGCGGGTGAACATGAACTCCCAGTGCAGCGACAGGCTCTTGCGCTTGAGGAGCCCGACGTCGAGGCGCTCCGGATCGTCGATCAGGGCGAGGCGGCCCTGCGGGGCGATCAGTTCCACGATCGCGGCGAGGTGGGCGTCGGTGTTGGTCGTGGAGAAGACGAGGCCCGGCGCGCCGATCCCCAGGGCCGCCACCTCCGCCGCCAGGGATCTGGAATGGTCGACCACGTGGTGGGCGCCGAGGTCCCGGCACCAGGCCGCCGTCTCAGGCCGCGACGCGGTGGCGATCACGGTGAGGTCGGTGAGCTCCCGGGCGAGCTGGATCGCCACCGAGCCGACGCCCCCCGCGCCGCCGACGATCAGGATCGCCGGGGCCGCGCCCGGTACCGGCTTGTCCCCGTCGAGCCGGTCGAACAGGGTCTCCCAGGCGGTGATCGCGGTGAGCGGCAGGGCGGCGGCCTGCGCCCAGTCGAGGCTCTTCGGCTTGTGCCCGACGATGCGGGCATCGACGCAATGGTATTCGGCGTTCGTCCCCGGCCGGGTGAGGTCGCCCGCGTAGAACACCGCGTCGCCCGCGGCGAAACCCTGGACCTCCGCGCCGGCGGCGACGACGGTGCCGGCCGCGTCCCAGCCGAGCACCTTGGTGCCGCCTTCCTCCGGCTCGGCCCGCCGCCGGACCTTGGTGTCGACCGGGTTCACCGAGACCGCCTCGACCTTCACCAGCAGGTCGCGCGGGCCGGGCTCGGGCTGGGGCAGGTCGAGATCGACCAGGGCCTCGGGATCGGTGATCGGCAGGGACTTGCGGTAGCCGACGGCGCGCATGGTGATCTCCTCGGAGTGTCGCCGCAGGAGATGCCGCCCGCCTTCACGGGCCGCAAGTACGCACATAAAACGCCACTAGTGCCGGAAATGATACCGTCGGAGACAGCCCATGCCCCGCACCCGCCGCCACACGGGCGCCTGCAGCCCCGGCTGCGCCGTCGAGGCGACGCTCCGGCTCATCGACGGCAAGTGGAAGGGCGTGATCCTCTACCATCTGCTGGAGGGGACCCTGCGCTTCAACGAGATCCGGCGGCGCCTCGCCAGCGTGACCCAGCGCATGCTCACCAACCAGCTGCGCGAAATGGAAGCCGACGGCCTGATCACCCGGACGGTCTACGCCGAGGTTCCTCCGAAGGTGGAATACAGCCTACCGAGCGGGGGCGGTCCCTCGACCCGGTCATCCGCGCGCTGAAGACCTGGGGTGATCTGCACGCGGAATTGGCAGATACGACTCAAAACGCCGCCTGATTGGGCAAACCGGTGCCGAATATGGGCGCGACCACATAACCGGATCTTTATGACTTGGCCGGAAGGTGGCGCATCTCCCGCCGGACGGTTCCAGAACTTCCGATGCCGATCCTCGCCTCGCTCCGCGCCCGCATCCTGGCGGTGGCGCTCGCCCCGTGCCTCGCCTTCGCGGGGGCGGCGGGCCTCGCCGTGTCGGACCAGTGGGCGCGCCGCGCCGAGATGGGCCGGGTGGAGGGCCTGGTCGGCCTCGCCTCCCGGATCAGCGCCTTCGTGCACGAGGCCCAGCGGGAGCGCGGCGCCTCGAGCCTGTTCCTGGGCGCGAAGGGCGCGCAGTTCGGCCCGGAACTGGCGGCCCAGCGCGAACGCACCGACGCGGCCCTCGCCGGGCTTCCCGAGGCCATGAAGGCCGCGACGGGCTTCGGGCCGGTCTTCCAGGCGCGCGGTGAGGGCTTCGCGCGGGCGCTCACCGGGCTGGCCGCGCAGCGCCGGGCGGTCGACGCCCTGACGGCGGCCCCGCCGCAGGCCGTGGCCTACTACACGGGCCTGATCGGGGAGGGGCTCGGCCTGGTGCGGGCCATGGGCGGCGCGATCGACGAGGCCGGCCTCGCCGCCCGGGCGAACGCCTACGCGGCCTTCCTGGCGCTGAAGGAGGCCGCCGGCCAGGAGCGGGCCGCCGCCTCGGCGGTCTTCGCCTCCGGCACCCTCGACCTCGCGGCCGCCCGCCGCCTCGCGACCCTCGCGGCCGACCAGGCGACCTATGCCGGCCTGTTCCGGGCCGGCGCCGAAGCGGGGCAGGCGAGCCTGCTCGACGCCGCGGAGGCGACCGAGCCGTCCCGCGCGGTCGCCCGCCTGCGCGCGGGCGTGCAGGAGACGATGCCGGGGACGCCCCCGGCCTTCCGCGACGCGCCGGGGTGGTTCCGCCTCGCCACGCAGCGGATCGACGCCCTCAAGGGCGTGGAGGATCGGCTCACCGCCGACCTGGTGGCGGCCGCGGGGGCGGCGCACGCCCGCGCCGAGCGGATGCTGGCCCTCTGGGCCGCCGGCGGGCTCGCCCTGTTCGCCCTCTCGGCCGGCCTCGCGGTCTGGCTCGGCACGGCCATCGCCCGGCCGCTCTCTCGGATGGCCGGGGTGCTGACCGCGATCGGCCGGGACGCGGGCACGGCCGACCTGACCATCCCGACCGGCGGGCCGCGCGAGGTCCGGGCGATCGCCGCGGCCGCCCTGGCGTTCCGCGACAGCGTCGCCGAGCGCCGGGCGGCCCGGGCCGCGCAGGAGCGGCTCGCCGCCGAGACCGCGGCGGCCCAGCGCGCGGCCGCCCTCGGCCTCGCCGACAGCTTCGAGCGCCAGGTCGGCGGGATCGTCGAGGCCGTCTCGGCGGCGGCGGCCCAGCTGGAGGCCTCCGCGCACGGGATGGCGCGGGCCGCCCAGGACACGACCGATCTGAGTCGGGCGGTGGCGGTGTCGGCCGATTCGGCCGCCCGCTCGGCCGACACGGTGGCGGCGGCCACCGAGGAGCTCACCGCCTCGGTCCGGGAGATCGGCGTGCAGGTCGGGTCCTCGGCGGACCTCGCGGCGAACGCCACGCGGAGCGCCGACGGCATGGCCGGGGAAGTCCACCGCCTCGCCCAGGCGGCCGGCAGCATCGGGGAGATCGTCGCGATCATCTCGCAGATCGCCGGCCAGACCAACCTGCTGGCGCTCAACGCCACCATCGAGGCGGCCCGCGCCGGGGAGGCCGGCCGCGGCTTCGCGGTGGTGGCCGCCGAGGTCAAGACGCTCGCGGAGCAGACCGCCAGGGCCACCGAGGAGATCGCCGGCAAGGTCGCGGAGATCACCGGATCGACCGAGGCCTCGGTCCGGTCGATCGGCGGCATCACGGCGGTGATCCGCAACCTCGCGCGGATCGGCGCCGAGATCGCCGCCATGGTCGAGCAGCAGGGCGCGGCCACCGCGGAGATCGCCCGGACCACCGCGCAGACCTCGCAGGACACACGCGGCCTCTCGGGCCACATGGCGGGTGTCGGCGCGGCGGCCGGCACGGCGAGCCAGGGCTCCGCCCAGGTGCTGCGGGCGGCGGCCGACCTGTCCCGGCAGGCGGGCGACCTGCGCGGCGCCGTCGAAGGCTTCCTGGCCCGGGTCCGCGCGGCCTGAGGAGAGGCTTCCGGCGGGTCGAGCCCCCTGGCGGCGTCGGGAACCGTCTCGGTGCCAGGCGGCCCGGGGAACCGATGACGGGCTTGCGGCCGCCACGACACGCCGCGCTCCCTGGGCGGCACGGCGATCCAGGGCTTCGAGGCCGAACGAGCCCACCGCCACGAAGGCTCCGCGCCGGCCGCGCGAGAGGGCACGGGGACGGTGCACGCCCGGAACCCCGGGGCTTCAGCGCGGGATCCGGGCCCGATCGCCTCCGGGTTTCCGGCTCGGTCGGGAATCAGTCGGGAATCGCGAAACCGATCGACAGACACAGGGCCGCGACGGCCGTCAGGGCCATGGCGGCCTGACGGACCTGACGCCAGCGCGCGCTGCGCGCGCGCTCCTCCGGGCTGGCGCCGAGCTGGAGCTCGTCGTCGAAGCCCTTCACGAAGGATTCGAAACTCGGGAAGGCGCGCCGCGCGAGCCAGATCCACACGCCGACGGCGATCAGGCCGAGGACCCAACCGCCGTAGGTAAACGCATCGTCCAACATCCGGCGCAGCCCTCGAGACGACGCCCCCCTCGCGACTTATTCTACGGGAAGTTGCGAAGATTGCCTAGGCGGAAGAAGGGCTTCCGGTGGCGGTTCCGTGTTTCCGAACGTGTCTCGCCGGGACCGATCGGGTGCCGGTCCGGCCGCGTCCCCGTCGCGCGTCCGTCACGGCCCCGTCGGGTTCCTGTCGCTCCCCTGTCAGTCTCTCTCGCGGCCGAGGGCGTAGAGGGTGATGGCGGCGGCGTTCGAGACGTTGAGGCTGCGGATCGCGCCCGAGAAGGGGATCCGGGCCAGGACGTCGCAGCAGCCCCGGGTCCGCTCGCGCAGGCCCTTGCCCTCGGCACCCAGCACGATCACCAGCGGCCGCGCGATCGTCAGCGCGTCGAGGCTCTCGGGCGCGTCCGAATCGAGGCCGACCCGGGTGAAGCCGCGCTCGCCCAGGGCGATCAGGGCCTCGGCGAGGTTCCGGACGGTCACGAAGGGCACGTGCTCCAGGCCGCCGGAGGCGGATTTCGCCAGGACTCCGGTGGCGCCCGGCGCGTGGCGCGCCGTGGTGACGATCCCGGCGACCCCGAAGGCCGCGGCGGTGCGCACGATCGCCCCGACATTGTGCGGGTCCGTGATCTGGTCGAGCGCCAGCAGCAGCGCGTCGGCGGGCAGGTCGTCGAGGCCGGGCGCGGGCAGGGGCTCGGCCTCCAGGTACAGGCCCTGGTGGACGGCGTCCGGCCCGAGCAGGCGGCCGATGTCGCTCGGCCGCACCAGCTCCGGGGTGATCCGCACGGCGCCCCCGAACTCGGCCTCCAGCCGCGCGGCCGCGTTCTCGGTGGCGAGCAGCCGGTGCAGGCCGCGCTGGGCGTTGCCCAGGGCCTGCACCACGGGATGCCAGCCGTAGAGCACGGTCGGCCCGTCGCCGCCCTCCTCCCACGGGCGGGACGCCCCGCCCGGGCGACCTCCGGACCGGGGGGCGGGGCGCCGGGGCCCGTGCGGGCGGGGCCGGGCGGGGCGTCCGCCGGGCGGCCGGGCGTCGTCGCGGCGATCCGTCATCGGGCCGCGATCGGCGAAGGGGCCCTGGGTCGGGCGAGGCTGGGTCGGGCGAGACTGGGCCAGACGAATTCGGGCAAGGGGGGCATCGGCGCGCTCTTCTCTGAGGGCCCTGTCGGAAGGAGCCGAGAAACCGGGCGGCATCGCGCGCGTCAAGCCGGCATCACACCGGGAACTGCCGGCAGCCCTCGGGGATCCAGGGCCAGGACGATCGACGGAGCGCGCCGGCACGGCACCGGATTCCGTCGCCGACCCGTCAAGTCGGGACGGTCCTCCCGCGTAGGAATGTGGAAAACGAACTCATATTCCCTTTGTGACCTGTGCATGTGCGGGCGCGACACGGTCGTTCGTCAGAACGAACGGGCTGGTCCGCAGTAGGAATATTATCTGGACGAATCTCTCAGAGAGTCAGTTCAGCAAGTTATATGGAGTGGCGAATTCCGCATCTGTGCCAGGGGCTTGGCCTGCGTTCGCGCATTCGACTCTGCGCCGGCCCGCATCGGACTCTGCGTCGCGGCGTATCCGATTCTGCGCCCGGACGGCCGGTCGGCGTATCGGAATCTGCGCGGCGGCGTATCCGATTCGGCGCGAATCCGGGCCCGGAGCGGTGAATAACGGGGACGGACACCGAGCGGTCCCGCGTATCGGACTCTGCGTGGGATCGCCGGGGGAGCGGGGCCCGTATCGAACTCTGCGCGTGCCGGCCCGGGAGCCGGCCGTGAAGGGAGCAGTGTCGGCCCGCTTTCGGGCGTATCCCCGCGACCGGGGAAGCGTGGATAGCCGGGACAAGGCCGATCGGACGGGGGCCGCGGCGGGCGAATCGTGGCATGGCAGGATCGGGCCGTCCGTCCGCCTGGCGGATCGACGGCCCGTGTACCGCGGGCCGAGGGGCGATGAGCATCGAGGAGAAGATCGCCGGGATCCACGACCCGGACCTGCGGGCCGAGATCGAGGCGGCGCGCGGCGGCTTCCTGTTCGCGCAGATCGTCGAGCACGTGCTGCACCGTCAGCGCGAGCGCGACGCACAGGCCGCCCTCCTGGGGGAGGAGGAGAGCCGCCGGGCCGGGCTGTCCCGCGACCAGCGCCGCCGCGACGCGGTGCGCCTCGTGATCGAGAACGAGCCGGCCGTCCCGTCGAGCCTCCAGCACATCCACTCGGTCCTGGCGCTGTGCGGCCTGCCCTACCGGGACCCCGGGCCGGTGCGGGAATTCTCCCGCAGCTACGGCCGCAACTCGCTCAACCTGATCGCCGGCCGGATCAAGGACCCGGAGACCGGCGCCTTCGAGCCCCAGGGGCTGCCCTACGGCCCGAAGGCCCGGCTGGTGCTGCTGCACCTCTGCACCGAGGCCGTGCGCCAGCGCAGCCCCACCGTGAAGGTGGCCGAGACCCTGTCGGGCTTCATGAGGGAGATGGGCTTCGCGGTCACGGGGGGCGAGCGGGGCACCATCCGCCAGTTCAAGGAGCAGCTGAACCGGCTGGCCGCCTGCTCCATGCAGATCGGCCTCTGGAACGGGCGCGACAGCGCGACCACCCTCAACGTGCCGCCGTTCCGCAGCCTGGAACTGTGGCGCCCCCGCGCCGGGGAGGGGGACGACGAGGCCGGCCGCACGGTGCGCTTCGATCCCGAATTCTACGAAACCCTGATCCGGCACGCCCTGCCGGTGGACCTGCGGGCGGCCCGGGCCTTCTCGGGCTCGGCGCGCAAGCTCGACCTGCTGTTCTGGACCGGCTACCGCCTGCGGTCCCTGCAGCGGCCGCTCCGCCTGACCTGGGCCAACCTCCACGCGCAGTTCGGGGCCGAGAACGCCTCGATCCGCAGCTTCCGCCAGGCGTTCAAGGCCGATCTCGCGCATCTGCGCGAGGTGTTTCCGCGGCTGCCGCTGGTGCTCGACGACGGCGGGCTGACCCTGCACCCGGCCGATCCCAGCACGCTGCTCGTGCCGCCTCGCCCTGCGGCTAAGGGAATACGGAAACGCCTCAAGGAATAGAACAGGGATCGCTGCCTCTCATTCCCTCAGGGAATGGCTGCCTGACGGAATATGTGACGGTGGCTATTCCCTGAATGGCGCGGAATGAGATATGTGTTCCGTCCGCCTGGAAGGAACATCACGTGGCCCTGTCGGATTCCGAGATCGCGGCGCGGCTCGCCGCGCTGCGACGCCAGCGCGAGGCGCTCGACCGGGAGATCGCCGATCTCGTCCTCTACCAGGAGCTCGGTCGCCGGTTGGCGGCCGGTGGAGCGGACGCGCGGCCGGACCCGGCCCCGAAGCCCGAACCGCCGGCAGGGCCACGCCGAGACCCGGCCGACGAGCCGCCGCGGGGGCGGGACGTACGGGACGTCCTAGAGGCCCGGTCCGGATCGCTTGCCGACGCGGCGGGCGCGGCCCCCGGGCACTGGGGCGCGCGGGCCGGTCCGGCGGCGCGGTCCGCGGGGGCGCCCGGTCCCGTCGGCGCCGCCGGACCGATCCCGCCGGCGATCGCCTTCACGGAGGACGCAGCCGGCGCCCGCCGCTACGGCCGGGCCGTGGTGCAGGCGGCCTGCGCGGCGATCGCGCGGGCGGGCCGGCCGCTGCACGCGGCCGAGATCCTGGAGGTGCTCGCCGGGCAGGGCTTCACCCTTCCCGGCCGGGATCCGGTGGCGGCCCTGAACACGCGCCTGTGGAAGCGGTCCGGGCCGGGCGGCCCCCTGAACCGGGTCGCCGAGGCCACCTACGCCCTGGCATCCATCCCGGGATCCGCCCCGGCATGGCCGGGGCCGGAGCCCGCCTGAGGGGCGCCGGTCACGAAGACGTGAGGCCGGACCCCGCCGGCTCCCCCATATTGGGGGGGCGCCGCGACGGGCGATCTGCTTGGCTGCGCGCCGGCAGACGGCGTCCCGGCCGGGGAGGACGTGCATGGACAGGATCGGCCGTGATCGGATGATCGGGCGGGCGCGATGACCGCGGCGCTCGCCGCGCCGGCCACGCAGGTCTGCGCCTTCATGCTCGGCTGCGCGCTGATCCACGTCGCCCGCGCCCACGCCGATCTGATCACGCGGCTCCTCGCCGTCACGGCGGTCGGCGCGGCCGTGCTGGTGCTTCTCGTCGCTTCCCTCGACTACGCGCCGGAAGGCGGAACCTTCGACGAGGTCACCGTCTACGCGGCCTCCTGATCCGGCCGCCCGATCCGGCCGCTTGGCCCATCAGGGGCCGCTCAGTTGACCAGGCAGAAGCCCTGACCGGTGCCGATCCGGCGCTCCTGCGCGCACCAGGGCTTGGACGCGCCGGGGCCGGTCGCCGGAACCTTCAGGCTGGCGGTCGTCTGCGCGGGGTCGGCGGCGGTGCCGCGGAGGGTGAGGCTGCCGACGGGCACCCGGCCGGGCGTGGGCCGGAGCGCGACCGGATCGGGGCCGGCCTCCGCTCGCGATCCCGGCGCGACCGCGCCGTCCGGTGCCGGGAGCGCGGGGCTCGCCGCCACCGGCTGCACCGGGTCGGGCGGGCTCAGGGTCGCGAGGCCGGGCATGTCCTGCGCCGCCGCGGCGCCGCACAGGACCAGGCAGGCGGCCGAGGCCGCGAGGAACCTGATCATCGACGAAGCTCCTGACGAGAACCATTCCGCCGGCCGGTCCCGCGGGCCGGACCTGCCGTGAGGCTGAGTCTGGCCTCCCGCTCGTTAAAGGGGCGCGAAGATTCAGGATTAACCGGTTTTGAAGATCGCCGTCTCCCCGGAGGCAGATGGGGTGGATGGCTCCCGCTCCGACTGACGGCATCTCGGTGCCAAGATGTGGTCGCTGTCGAAGCAGCAGCCACGCTCATGCAGGAGCCATCCCCATGGAGATCACC
>NZ_LMPY01000042.1:0-21139 GCF_001424445.1 Methylobacterium sp. Leaf361
GCGACGCCCAGCCCAAATCCCCATAGGCCCGCCCGCCATCCCGCGGGTTCGTTCATCCAAGACTTTCGTACGCCTCGCGGCGACCGAAACTCTTCAGGATTTTCGCCGGTCTCCTTTCGGGCGACAAAGCAGGGAAGCGGACGTGGCTGTTCTGCTCGCCTCCAACTCATAGCGGAACAGCCTCTCCGGCGGTAAGCTCCTACGATGAGCACCGAAGCGCGAGCCCGTTCCGTGGAGATTGTTCGCTTGACCAGCGCTGATGCGGCTGTCTTCCGCGAGCTACGACTCGAAGGATTACGTGATCATCCGGAGGCGTTTGGAGCATCCTGGGAGGATGAGGCGACGCAGTCGGAAGCACAGTTCTCATCCCGTTTGGATGACGCTGTAGTGTTCGGGGCACGCTCTGTAGATGGGATGCGACTCGATGGTATCGTGGGCGTCTATCGACCTGAGGCTGCTAAAACGAAGCATAAAGCAGTGATATGGGGAATGTATGTCCGACTGCGCGCTCGGCGCGCCGGCGTCGGGGCTATCTTATTGAAGACAGCAATAGACCACGCCTCATTGATGGTCGAGGAAGTCAATCTAACTGTTGGATTGGCGAATACATCCGCATTAAAACTTTACGAGTCGGCGGGCTTCAAAAGATACGGAGTTGAACAGCGCGCTTTGAAAGTTGGCGAGCAATATTATGACGAGATCTTGATGAGCTTGCTGTTGTCAAAGCGCTAAATTTCCGCTCCGGATCCTAAATGGTCGCCAGAGTTCGCCGCAGAAAAGTAATGAGCATGCGATGGTGTTCATTCTCAGGCTCGCCATGCGGGTTGTGATCTTGACCGATCAGCAGATGCACTTCCGGCGTGCGCGAGGCCTGCAGCAAGCGCGCTTCGAGCCGCTGTGTCATCGCAACCGACCACATTGTGTCCCGCGTGCCGTGGCTAAGAAACAGGGGCCCGGCATACCGCTCGATTTCAATCGGCGTGGTCGGGAGCAGAGTGTCGGACGACCCACGCCACGTCCATGCTCGCTCCGCTGGGTCCCAAGCCCGCCATCCGGGATCACCACTGTCCCGACAGCTTGCACCAACGAAAGCGCCGCAGATCACGTCGGGTGCAGCATGCGCAGCCACGGCGTCCGGCAAGCCGGGAACGCCGTCCAGAGCCATCAAAGAGGTGACGAGTAGGGCATGTTCGGCTCCGCGCGAGACGCCGTAGACGCCAACCTTGCCAGACAGGGGTAAAGCGTGAAGCTCAGCCAGAGCCTCGGCCGTCCGGTCAAGGGCGACATCTCGGATGTCGCCCGCGTTCCATACGTCGCCGCCTACCGAGTAGCCGAACGGGACGGCCAGGAAGCCATGAGCGGCTAGGATGGCAGCCGTCAGGTAGCTATAGCCTGACCACGCCCCCTCCGAGCCGTGCAGGACCATGACAGTGGGGAACGGCCCATCACCGGGCGGTCCGTAGGATTGCCCGAGGCCGGGTAGCACGCGGTTGACAACTTGCAGCATCAGCAACTGACCCTGACACTCCTAGCGTCCGCATGCTACCCCGAGCCGAAGCTGCCAGACGGCTGACGAGCGACCGCTTTAGAGAAGTGCTGATAGCGTCACCAGCGGCAGAGTTGGGTCGGATGCGGTCGGGCGAGCTCAGTCAACGGCATCCTCGCTCAAGGCGGCCTCGAAGAAAGCCTGTGGCGTCTCGACTTCCGTCAAACGGCCGCGTTCGATCTGCCAGAAGCGGTTGCCGACCCTCTCGGCAAAGCGACGGTCGTGTGAGACGAGAAGGCAGGCCGCGTCGCCCTTCATCATCTCAGCTTCCAGGGCCTCCTGGCCTTCGATGTCGAGGTGGTTCGTCGGTTCGTCGAGGATGTAGAGGTTCGGTTCCTGCAGCCGGAGGATCAGCATGGCAAGACGCGCAAGCTGACCACCCGACAGGATGCGGATGCTCCTATCCTGCCGCTCCACAGGAAAGCCGGCACCGGCAAGCAGCGCACGGATCCGCGCATCGCTGAGGCTGAAGCGCCGGGAGATCGCACCCGACACGGTCTCGCTCGGATCCAGATGGCTCAAGGTCTGGTCGCAGATGCCCGGCACGATCGAGGGGTTGCAGCGCAGGCCGTCCACCGGCGCTCCGTGCATTGCCCGGACGATCAAATCGAGAAGGCGCGATTTGCCGACGCCGTTGCGCCCCAGAACAACGACGCGCTCGCCAGGTTGCAGCCACTTGCGGCCGGTCCGGAAGAGCGCCTGCCCATCTGGCGTTGTGACCGTCAGATCATCGAAGGCCAGCAGCACCTTGGCGTCCGTGCCGGCTCCCTGAAGGCGGATGCGACCTGCCGAGACAGTGGCAGCCGGGGCCCGGGCCGCCGCCTCGATCCGTTCGGCCCTGTCCCGAAGCTGGCGCGTCTTGATCGTCAGGAGATCGGATCCTGAGTTGACGCCGATATTGTGAAGCTTCGCCGCTTGGCGTCGGAGTTGGGCCACTTGGCGAAGGTCGCTCTCGTGTCGTCGTGCGTCGGCGGCATCGGCCTCCAGCAGCGCGGCACGAGCTGATGAGTAGGAGAGCGCGTAGCTCATCGACGTTTCACGCCGCAGGAATAGCGTGCGGCTGGTCACAGCGTCGAGAAAGGCTCGGTCATGGCTGGCGACGACAAGGGCGACGTCCTTGGAAAACGCCGCGATCCAGCGTTGAAGCTGACCGATGCGAGCGAGATCGAGATGGTTCGTCGGCTCGTCCAGGAGAAAGATGTCGGGTTCGGTGACTGCGGCGCGGGCTAGGAGGACGAGGCGCTGCCAGCCGCCGCTGAGGGCGTGAAGCGGCCGATCACGACTCTCGAGCGGGACCGCCAGAGCATCGAGGGCGATCTCGGCACGCCATGCCTCCCAATCACGGCTTTCGGCCGGAAGGGCAGACAGAACGACGTCGGACACTGCCATAGAAAGGAGGTCGCCGTCGGGGTTCTGCTGCATCAGCGCGACACGCAGGTTGCGGGCGAAGCGACAAGCGCCTTCCGTCGGCTCCAGCTCTTCGGCGAGGCAGGCGAGGAGGCTCGACTTCCCCTGGCCATTCGGGGCCACAAGACCGAGGCGGTCGCCCTTGTGAATGGTAAGATCGAGGTTGGAAAAGAGAGGTGCACCCAGCACGAGGCCGAGCTTGTCGAGGGTGATCAGGGACATTGGGGTCGTCTTCCGAGGCGCCGGCAGGACGCGAGGGTCCAGGCACGGGCACAGGCTCCGAGAGGGGCCGATCGGGAAGACGGACGCTTTGCGTCGCTTGCCTAGATCAGCCCTGCGAACGCATCCGCAGGGCGTAGACCGGGCCACGTTGGCGGTGATGCTGGAAATACGTCACGCAGCCCTCCTCGTGTCCCGAGTTGAAGACACAAGGCGGATATCCCAATCGCGCTCCGTCAGCAAGTTGCGGGCTCTGATTGCACAGGCGGCAGATCAAGACGTGGCCGCGTCGGAGAGACGCCGGCGGCGGCCTAGGCGGCAGGGTTGGGTCGGTGGCGGGCCGTCCGCTCAGCAGTTTGCTGCCCGACGGCTTGTGAACAGCAGATGCCTTGACGGGAAAATCGCCCCTAGACTGCTCACACCCCGCTGTTCGGTGTGCTGCGGACTTGCGACCTGCCACCGCAGTTTATGCATGTTAACTTGGCGAAGTCTCAGCATGAACTGCCCCGCGCTCGCCTCCTCACCTTCCGGCAACTGCGGCTCATTCCATTCTAGCTGATCCTCTCAATCAGTTCTGTCCAAAGACAGCCCGTCAGGGTCAAGGGTTGTCAGCCACATCCCTCAACAGCCAAGCTGCACCATCCGTTTGAGTCGATGCACTAGGTGACTTCACCGGAGCCTCCGGATCGTCCAATTCCAGGTCTTTAGCCCAGGGAACGGGCATATCGACGGGTAGGCGGGGGCGGGATGACGCCTTTCAGGATAGCGGGTTGGGGGGCGTATCGCCCTCGGGACAACCGGGCCTCGTCCGAGCTCGACGCAGTGTTCGGGCGTGAGGCGGGGTGGACTGAGCGCGAGTTTGGCATCCGCACTCGCGGTGTCGCCGCCTCCGACGAGACGAGCTCAATGATGGGTGCCGCGGCGGCCCAGGCCGCCCTCGACCGCGCGGGCTGGGGGCGCGGCGAGTTCGACGTCCTCATCGGCGCATGCGGGGTGATGGAGCAGCCCATCCCGTCCACCTCAGCTCTGATCCAACGCAGGCTCGGCCTCGGCGCCTCGGGCATCCCTGCCTTCGACGTCAACCAGACCTGCTTGTCCTTCGTCACCGCGCTCGACCTCGCCGCGATGGGCTTCCGCGCGGGGCGATGGCGCAGGGCCCTACTGGTTTCGAGCGACATCGCCTCGGCCGGCCTGGACACTTCCGTGCCCAAGACCGCATCCATTTTCGGGGATGGCGCCGCAGCGGTTGCCGTCGAGGCGACCGACACGCCTGACGGCCCAGGCCTTCTCTCTAGTCGGTTCGAGACCTACGGCGACGGCAGCGACCTCGCCACACTCCGCTCAGGCGGCACGCGTGTCCGGGTCGAGGAGGGCTACGAGGCCATCATCGAGGGGGCGCGCTTCCGCATGGACCCATTCGGCATCTTCAAGGCCGCCGCGCGGCACCTGCCACGCCTCATCGAGCACGTGCTGGGCGAGGCCGGGCTCGACCACGACGCCGTCGACCACGTCGTCTGCCACCAGGCCAGCGCCGCCGGCGTCGCGCTGGCCAAGCGCATCTTCGCGCCCGCCTCGGACCGGGTTGTGGACATCTTCCCCTACACCGGCAACCAGATCGCGGCCTCCATCCCGACCGCCCTCGTCCACGTCCTCGAAGGCAAGGACCGGTGCGATGGGCGCATCGCCCTGCTGGTCGGGACGGCTGCCGGCATCAGCGCCGGGGCGATGGTTCTGCGGCTATGAGGCTCGCCATCACCGGCGCGACCGGCTTCCTGGGGGCGAACCTCTGCGCCAATGCCGACGCGGCGGGCCACAAGGTTTCGGCGGCGCTGGGCACCGACCCGACGAGGGGCGCAAAGCTCGCCGCGCAGGGGGTGCCCTTCGTTGCCGCCCACCTTGCCGATGTCGACGCCATGGCACGGGCGTTTCGTGGCGCTGATGCGGTCGCCCATTGCGCGGCTCGCTCGACGGCCTGGGGGTCTCGGGCGGCCTTCGAGGCGGACAATGTGGCCGGTACGGCGAACGTCGTCGCAGCGTGCCGCCGCGCCGGCGTCCCCCGCCTCCTCCACATCTCCTCCGCCAGCGTCTACTTCGAACTCGCGGACAGGGAGGACGTGCGCGAGGACTCGCGCCTGCCCAGCCCGTTCAACGAGTACGCCCGGTCCAAGGTCCTCTCGGAGGCCAAGGCGCTACAGTTCGAAGGCGACGTGGCGATCTTGCGCCCGCGCGGGATCTTCGGACCCGGGGACCCAACGCTAGTGCCACGTCTTGCCCGGGCCGCCCGCCGCGGGCGGCTTCCCCTCCTCAGGGGCGGGACGGCCCGCGCCAGCCTGACACACGTCGACGCGGTGTCCTCGGCCATACTCGCTGCCGCAACCGCGCCGGCGCCGCTGCGAGCCACGTACAACGTCGCCCACGTGGAGGCCGCGGTTGTCCGCGACCTCGTCGAGCGGGTCATGGCGGCGCTCGGCAGACCCTTCACTTGGCGACGCATCCCGATGCCCGTCGCGCTCGCCGCGGCCCGCGCCTCAGAGACCGCCGCCGCCGTGCTGGGCGGCCGCGAGCCGGCCGCGACCCCTTACGCTTTGGGCCTGCTCGCCCACACCCATACCCTCGACACCCGAGCGATCCGCGAGGATCTCGGGTGGACGTCGCCCCTGACGCTGGAGGAGGGTCTCTGCGAGACCATGGCATGGCTGGAGGCGCACCGGTGTCCCTGAGCTTCCACGTCTCCGCCACGGTGCGAGCCCCGGCACGGTTCGTCGACCGTAGCGCGCCCCCCGGCAAGGTCGACTTCCCCGTGCGCTACGGGCTGCTCCTGCACCCGCGGCACGGGCCCATCCTCGTCGACACCGGCTACTCGCGCGAACTCTGGGCGCTTCAGGGATTTCAGGCCGCCCTGTACCGCCGGCTGCTCGCGCCGACGCTACGGCCTGAGGGCGACGTCGAGGCCACTCTCGCCCGGCACGGCCTGCGCGCGGGCGACGTCCGGCACGTGATCATAACCCATCTGCACCCCGACCACGCCTGCGCCCTCAGGCGTTTCCCGCGGGCCCGCGTCCACGCCTCGCGTCCGGCCCTCGCGCAGTGGGCGGCGCCGCCGGGGTTGCTCGACGGCGCCCACGGCCTGCTGCGGGGCCTCCTGCCCAACTTGGCGGTGGTCGACGCGGCTCCCTTCGAGGACGTCCCGGGCGTTCTGTTGCCCTGGGGCGGGCGCGGGCGCGACCTGCTGGGCGACGGCTCCGTCGTCTCCGTTGCGCTGCCAGGCCACATGCCGGGCCATTCCGGGATCATGTTCGCCGGCGACGCGCCGCTGTTCTACGCCGTAGACGTAGCATGGACCCGCGCCGGGTACCGGCGGGACGAGGACCCGCCGTACCCTGCGCGCCTCGCCGTCGCCGACCTCCCCACGGCCCGAGCGAGCGCCGCGCTGGTGCGCCGCGCGGAGGAAACCGGCGTCCGGGTGGCGCTCTGCCACGACCCCGAAACGCTGCCGGAGGACGCGTGAGCGCCGATGCCCTCCGCGCCCTCTGGTCGCTCCTATGCACGCGCGCGACGCTACGGCGGCTGGGCACGCGCGCCGACGTCGAGCGGCTCCAGGTGCGGCGTCTGAACCGGCAGCTCGCTCTGATGGCGCGCACCATCCCCTTCTACGCCCCCTACGCGGGCAGGCCGCTCGCGGAGTGGCCGGTCGTCGACAAGGCGTCCGCGCTCGCCGCCTTTGGCCGGATGAATGCCCATGGCGTCACCGCCGAGGCGGCTTGGACGGCGGCCGAGGCCGGCCTGCGGGAGGGCAATGGCTCGGGCCGGATCGGTCGGCTCACGGTCGGGACGAGCACGGGCACCTCGGGCAACCGGGGTCTATTCCTCGTCTCGCCGGCCGAGCGCGCGCGCTGGCTGGGCGCAATCCTGGCCAAGGCGCTCCCGGACTTCCCTCGTCGCCCGCACCGGGTGCTGGTGATGCTGGCCACCGCCAACGAGCTGTACGACACGGCGGCGCGGGGCCGCCGGCTGGCCTTCCGCTTCATCGACGTCCGCGGGGGCGTGGCGCCCCATCGGGCCGAGATCGAGCGGTTCGCACCGGACGTCGTGGTCGCCCCGCCCAAAGCCCTGCGCGCGATGGCCGAGGAGGGGTTCGCCATCGCTCCCTCCCTGACCTTCTCGGGCGGAGAGGTGATGGACCCATCCGATGCCCTCGCCGTGGCAGCCCGGTACGGGCGGACGCCGGGCCAGATCTACCAAGCCACGGAGGGCTTCCTCGGCGTCTCGTGCTCTCACGGTACCCTCCACCTCAACGAGGACACGATGCTCTTCGAGTTCGAGGAGGTCGCGCCCGGCCACGTGACCCCCATCATTACGGACCTCCTGCGGGCTTCGCAGGCGATGGTGCGCTACCGGCTCAACGACGTGCTCGTGCTCGGCGGGCCATGCCCTTGCGGCTCGCCGCTGCGCACTGTCGCGCGAGTCGAGGGGCGGGCCGACGACGTCCTGTCGCTGCCCTCCGCGTCGGGGAAGGGCCCACGCGTCGCAGTGATGCCCGAGGCCGTGCGCTGCGCCGTCATGGACGCCGACCGCTCGCTTGCCGACTTCCGCGCCGTGCAGACGGGGCCGTCCACCGTTTTGGTCCGCGTCCCCGACGGCACGCCCCCGGACACGGCCGGCCGGGTTCGCGCGTCGCTGGAGGCCGCCCTCGCCAGCCTGGGCGCCCGCGTAGAGGTCGAAATGGCGACAGGCATCGAGACCCGCTTCGACCGCAAGCTGCGGCGTGTGGCGCGTGCCTGGCAGCCGGCATGATCGTCGTCTTCACCACGCCGGCCATGGGGCACCTAAAGCCCATGCTGCCCGTCCTGCGCGGCCTGTGCCGATCCGGCGTACGGGTTGTCTGCTATGGGCACCTCTCATTCGAGACTGTCATCCGAAGCTCCGGCGCGGGTTTCCTGCCCTACCCGGAAGTCCGCTACGACGTCGAACGGCCGGACTTCAACTTGGTGCGGATGGCCGCCGACATCATCGACGCCTCCGATGCCATCGCCGACGCCGTCCTGCCGCAGGTGCGGGCGATGGCACCACGGCTGATCCTGCAGGACTCCCTCGCCCTGTGGGGTGGCCGGGTCGGAACGGCGCTGGGCATCCCCCGCGTCCACACGGTCACGACCATCCTGTTCAACCGGGAGACGGTGCGAGCGATGTGCCGCGAGGACGGCCCGGCCAAGCTCACCCGGGACGCACTGTCGGGCGCTCTGCCTCTGGCGCGCGCTCTCGCCCGGTCGCGGTTCGCCGTCACGCCCGCCGAGGCGTTTGGGCTGCCAGGGGCATGGCGGCGCCTCGCGCCGCCCACGATGGAGGTCGTCCTCAATTTGCGGGAGGTCCAAGAGGGCGTGGTCAGCGACGGCGTGCGCCGCTGCTTTGTCGGGCCGACCATGGACGAGGCGCCGGCGACGGGGTCCTCGGGTTTGCCGCCGGGGTACGTATTGGTCACCTTCGGTACCCTGTCGAATACCTCGGGAGGCCGCTTCGAGGCCGCCATGCGCGGGGCCATGGCGGTGGGCCTGCCCGTCGTCGCCCTGTGTGGCGGCAAGGTCGACCAGGAGCGTCTCCGGGAAGTCGCCGCCTCGCTGGAGGCTGCCCATCCCGGGCTGTGGGCGGGCGTCGTCGGACGGGTACCCGAGATCGAGCCCGTAATCCGCGACGCGGCCGCCGTCGTCCACCACGCCGGGACCGGGTCTGCCTGGGAGGCCGCGCGGTTCCGCAAGCCGGCGTTGTTCGTGCCGACCATCGCCGACCAGATGGTGTTCGCCACGCGGCTGGAGCGCCTAGGCATTGGGTGGCGCCTTCCCCGAGGGTCGGAGACGGACGACTCCGCCGTGGCTCGGGGCCTCGACGCCATCCTGTCCCTCGACCCCGACTGGGAGGCGCTTGAAAGCATGCAGGCCCGGGCGGGCGGGACGGCGCGCGCCGTCGGCCTCCTCCTCGACACGATGAGAGAGGCGGGACGGTGACGGTCTTCCTCGGGTTCTCCTGCTCCCAACACGACCCGTCCGTGGCGGCCGTCGACGAGGACGGCGTGGTCCTGTTCGCGGAGGCCAACGAGCGGCCTCTGAAGAACAAGCGCGGCTGGCACGCGCCGCCGGACGCCTTCGGGGTCGTGGACGCCCTTCTCGACCGCTACGCCGGCAACGGGCTCGTCGATGCGAGCCTCACGTGGTCGCGCAAGGCGCTTGCCTCCTCGCCTTACCTCTCCCGGATCGCCCGCCTCGCCATAAGCGGATACGAACGCGTTCGGCCGGCGGGGCGGGAGGCCGACCTCTGGCGGGCCTGGACACTGCGCCACGCCCTCTACCGGGCCCCGACCTCCGCCGACGACCTGCTACTCAACCTAGAACTCCGGCTGCGCCAGCGGCGCGGGTTCCGGGAGCGCCCCGTCCGCAGGGCCTGGGACCATCATCTCTGCCACGGCGTGACGGCCTGCCTGTCCAGCCCATTCGACGAGGCGCTGTGCGTCGTGATGGATGGCATGGGCGAGGGGTCGAGCACCTCGGTCTACCGCTTCCGCGGCGACCGCCTGGAACGCCTCGACCGTCCGGCCCTGACCAACCTCGCGAGCCTCGGCCAGCTGTTCAGCCAGGCCTGCTATGCGGCCGGCTTCGACCCGGAGGCCGGCGAGGAGTGGAAGCTGATGGGCTTGGCCGCCTACGGCTCTCTCGACGAGGATCTCTACCGCGACCTGCGCGGGGCGCTCGCCGTCGACGACGGGCGGCTACGCGCGATGCGCGGGTACGCCCCAGCCATGGAGCGACTGCTGCCCCTGCGCGGCCGGGGCCACATGGCGAACGCGAACCTCGCGCACACCGCGCAGAAGGTGTTCGAGGACATCCTCATGGATTTCCTCGGGCGGGCACACCAGCGCTGGGGCGGGGAGCACCTTGTACTCACGGGCGGCTGCGCGCTGAACTCAAGTGCCGTCGGCAAGGTACTCCGCGCGACGCCGTTCCGGCACCTGCACGTGCCGATGGCGCCGGGCGACGACGGCAACTCGGTCGGCGCGGCGCTCCTGGGCTGGCGCGCCGCGAACCCAGGCCGCACGCCGCCGCGGTTCGTCTCCCCTTACCTCGGCTCGGAGATCTCCAGGGACGCGGTGGCCCGCCTCGCCCGGTTCGGCATCGCCCCACGGCCCGTCCCCGGCGGCGAGGCTGGTCTTGCCGAGGCGGTGGCCGCCGACCTCGCAGCCGGGCGCATCGTCGCCGTGGCCCGGGGGCGGGCAGAGTTCGGGCATAGGGCGCTCGGCGCTCGCTCGATCCTGGCCGACCCGCGCGAGGCCGCCATGCGCGACCGCATCAACGCCTCGGTCAAATTCCGGGAGGAGTTCCGGCCCCTCGCCCCAAGCATCCTGCACGAGCACGGCCCGGACTATTTCGAGGACTACGTGGCGAGCCCGTACATGGAGCGGGCCCTGCGATGGCGACCCGGCCGCGCACCCGAGGGTGTGCGCCACCGTGACGGCACAGGCCGCCTACAGAGCGTGGGGCCGTGGTCCGACCCCTTCCTCCGAGCCGTCATCCGGTCGTTCCACGCGGCCACCGGCGTGCCAATAGTTCTCAACACGAGCTTCAACGTCATGGGCAGGCCGATGGTGCACGACGTCGAGGACGCCGTCGGCGTGTTCCTGACATCCGACATCGATGTTCTTGTTCTGGGGGATGCACTGTTCCGCAAGGAGGCCGACCGCCCAGGTGTCCCGGGAAGGGGCTCCCGGTGAGCGCGTTGCGGCGTTCTGGTCCGCGAGGGCGGCAATTTCATTGGCGTCTACCTCATCTCTTGGCTCATGCGGGAGGGCTGACGAACGGCTCCTTGGAGAAGCGCCGACAAGGCGGCGGCTGGGTTGGGTCGACAGGAGGACAGTCGATTTCGGGACGGCCTTCTCTGAAGCGGGCCGGCGGCTGTCAGCCAAGTCCAGCCCCGCGGGCATGTGTCTTTGAATGACCGGGTTGGGTGGATTTCAGCCTGGCCGCTTCGAGACGCCAGATTCCAAAGGCAGACATGCTATGTTCGCCTTCAGCGTCTGGCCCGAAGCCGCCTGGATGCGATGGCAGAAACGCTCGCCGACCAAGTCTTCGCTTTTCGACCAGAGCGCCCGCGCGCGTTCGGGATCCAGCGCGTAGGAGCGCACGCCCTCGCTCACCGGAGTGATCAACCCGTCGGTGATCTCGGACACGTGGCAGTTCTCGCAATAGCGGCCGCCGACTGCCTCTGCCCGCGCCACGAAGGCCGCCCAAACCGACGTGGCAGCCCCCTGGGGGATGGTCTTCCAAGCAAAAGCCGGCTTGCCGGCCGCAGCGAGGTCGGCGTTGATCCGCTCGACCCTCTCGGCCATAGCGCCCTGGCCCACATGCCGGCCGAGCTCGGTCTGGATGCCGCCGGGGTGCAGGGCCGTCGCCCGCACGCCGCGCGTCCTGTGTCGCCGGTCGAACTCCAACGCGAACTGGATGTTGGCCGTCTTCGAGCGCCCGTACGCGACCATCGGGTCGTAGGGCGTACGCGCGAAGCCCGGGTCGTCTAGATCCGGTTCCGCGTAGCGATGACCGGCCGAGGCGACCATGACCAGCCGGCCACCGTCCCGGATCAAGGACGCTATCCGGTTCACGAGGACGAAGTGGCCGAGGTGGTTCGTGCCGAACTGCGTCTCGAAGCCGTCGGCCGTGCGACCCAGTGGCGTGGCCATGACGCCGGCGTTGGCGATGACGACGTCGAATGGCCTGCCGTCCACCAGTAGCGCGTCGGCGCAGGCACGGACGCTCGCCAGCGAGGCGAGGTCGAGCGCGACCAGTTCGAGGCTTCCACCATGCGCCGCCTGATCGCGGACCACGGCAGTCGCCTTCTCGGCCTTGGCGAGATCCCGCGCCGTCCCAACGACCTGCGCCCCGTGCGCGGCGAGGGCGCGGGCCGTCTCCGCGCCAAGCCCAGCCGACACGCCGGTGACGAGCACGCGCTTTCCGTTGAGTTCGACGCCCGCGAGCACCTCGTCGGTGGTCGAGGTCGCCCCGAATGATGCGGCCATGTTGCTCTCCATGTCAGTGGACACACCTCGCCCGTCGCCCGCGAAGCCATTGTTCGCCGGCCTCCGAGTTGATAAGAGGAGGCTGCCTCCGTTTAAATACGGAGGGATCCTCCGTTTAGCAAGAGGGGGCCGCCCGTGGACGAAGAGGAGCCTCGTCCGACATCCCGCAGGCCGCGTGCCGACGCCCAGCGCAATCGCGCCCGGCTACTCGAAAAGGCCAAGGCGATCTTCGCCGAGAAGGGCGCGGCCGCAGGCCTAGAGGAGATCGCGAGCGCGGCAGGCGTGGGTGTCGGCACGCTCTATCGCCATTTCCCGACCCGCGACGCCCTGATCGAGGCGGTCTACAGGAATGAGACGGCCCATCTCGCCGAGGCCGCGGAGCGGCTCACAGCCACCCGTTCCCCAACTGATGCTTTACGGGAATGGATGCTGGTGTTCGTCGACTACATGGCGACCAAGCAAGGCATGTCGGAGGCACTCAATGCGATGACGGACGGACCGGCCGGCCTATATGCCGCGTCCGGCGCCCAGATTAAGCAGTCCATGGCCATGTTGTGCGACCGCGCGGTCGCCGCCGGCGAGATCCAACTCGGCATGGAGCCGCTCGACCTGCTGCGAGCGGTGGCCAGCGTAGCCAACATCAGCTCCGGCCCGGACCGGAGGCAGTCGGCCATGCGTCTCGTCGATATCCTGATCACGGGTCTCGAACAGTCCGGTCGCGACGAAGCGGGACGCTCGATTGCGGCTCGCGCCAAAGGCGCGTCCCGTCAGCAATCTCGCCGTTCAAAGCCATGAGCGCGCTGGTCTCGGCGAGACGTTTGCTGCAGTTGGGTCACCGCCTTCCGGGCAGGGTGAGGCCGGCGCTGTGCTCAACCCGCCGGCCGGATCCCCTCGGATCGGACGAGAGGCCCCCGGCGCGTCGAGCGTCGGCGCACCGCTCGATTGGGAGGTTGCTTTCCACGACGGCACGACTTGGTTTCCACACCGAGTTCGCCCTATGCCCGCTCCCATGACGACCACCATCGAGCGCCTCGTATCGGGAACGCCTGTGCCTTTCGGCGGGGACCGCGTGACCGTGGTCACGCCGGAGCTCGCGGAGGCCTTCCAGCCCGGTGACCATCTGCTGGTCCTACAGGAGACCGGAGACCTCCTGCATATCCCCGCGGCTCAGATCGCAGTGGCGGCCGCCGCGGTGGACCGTGCGCATGCCGCCTTCATGGCGATGTCGGCCGTACCGGATCAGGCGATTGAGCGGTTCTTCGACCGTTTCGCCGCGCTTCTCGATGACCCTTCGGCTTGGAGTGCCATCGCCGAGGCGAACCGGCAGGATGTCGAGCGCGCCCAGGGCAGTGGCCGATCGACGACCCGCCTCGTCGCCACGGACCGGATGCGGCAGGATATGATCGCCGGCCTGCGGGCTTGGCGTGACAGCGAAACCTTGCGCGGTCGCGTCGTCGAACGCATCGTCCATCCCGGCTGGGCCATCGAGCAGGTGGCGGCACCGCTCGGGGTGGTCGGCTTCGTCTTCGAGGGACGCCCGAACGTGCTCGCCGATGCAGCGGGCGTCCTGCGGAGCGGCAACACGGCCGTCTTCCGCATCGGCAGCGACGCGCTCGGCACCGCACAGGCCATCATGCAGCACGCCCTCATGCCCGCGCTTGATGAGGCCGGCCTCCCGCCCGGAGCCATCTCGCTCGTCCAGAGCCCGGAACGCTCGACAGGCTGGGCGCTCTTCGCGGACCGCCGGCTCTCGCTGGCGGTGGCGCGAGGCTCGGGTCAGGCCGTAGCTCAGCTCGGAAGCGTCGCCCGGCAGTCTGGGACGGCGGTCAGCCTGCACGGAACCGGGGGCGCTTGGATGGTAGCCGACCTCGATGCGGATGCGGAGCGCTTCTCCGCGGCCGTCGAAGCTTCGTTGGACCGAAAGGTCTGCAACACGCTGAACGTGTGCTGCATCCATCGCGCCCGGGTGGCGGATCTCGTACCGCGCTTCCTGGCGGCACTTGAATCCGCCGGCCAGGCACGCGGCTTCGGTTGCAAGCTTCATGTGGTGGCAGGCGACGAAACCGTCCTGCCGGACGCCTGGCGCAGTGCCGCCGTCCGGGTCCGGCGCGCCGAAGGCGAACGCACCGAACCGCTGACGGAGATCCAATCCGAGGATGATCTCGGCAGCGAGTGGGAATGGGAAGACACGCCCGAGGTCAGCCTGAAGATCGTGGATGATCTCGATCACGCGGTAGCGCTGTTCAATCGCCTCAGCCCGCGTTTCGCCGCGTCGTTGATCAGTCAGGACCCGGAGGCGCATCGACGCTTCTACGACACGGTGAACGCGCCCTTCGTGGGCGACGGGTTCACCCGATGGGTCGACGGGCAATACGCCCTGAACCAGCCCGAACTCGGGCTGTCCAACTGGCAGAGCGGCCGTCTCCTCGCCCGGAGTGCCATCCTGTCCGGAAGCGGCGTTTTCACGCTGCGCAGCCGCGTCACGCAGGACGACCCGCGGTTGAGGCGGTGAATGAACGGCACGCCGCGAGATCCACGCATCGACCCATCACGGACTTCCCGACAGCCGGCTGGCGCCATCCCGGTTCGGCGTCGACCGCTGGCGCGAGACCTCGGCGTCGAGCCGTTCCCGGGAGGAACGTCCGAACTCGGGTTGCGGCGGGGTGCGGTCGAAGTCGGCCCTGAGGCGAACGGCGGCGAAGTCCATGAAGGTCCGCACTTTAGCGAGCGACAGCCGATCAGGTAGCGTGACCAGATGTACGGGCACGGGAGGCGGCTCGTCCTCGGGAAGCAGGACGACCAAGCTGCCGCCGAAGACTTCCTGCTGGATCTTGTAGGAGAAGATCCGGGCGATGCCTTCGCCGTCGACCGCCGCGCTGACGGCGGCCTCGTCGGTGTTGACCATCAGGCGCGGCTTGACCCGGACCGTGCGGGGAACCCTGCCTCCATCCAAGGGCGGGAAGCTCCATATATCCTCCGGGCTCGTGGGCTCGATGCCGATGAAGTCGTGCTGCGCCAGATCGGACAGGGACCTGATCGGCGGCCGGCTAGCCAGGTAGTCGGGCGATGCACACAGAACGCGGCGCACTTCGCCGATACGTACCGCTATCAAGTTGGAATCCTGCAGCGGGGCGATCCGGAGCGCGACGTCGATGCCCTCATCGAGAAGGCTCGTCATCCGATTGAGCAGCAGGTAGCGGACCTGCATCGCGGGATATGTCTTCAGGAACTCACCCACGACCGGGCGCAGGACCCGCGTCCCGAACATCACGGGGGCGGTGACGGTCAGCACGCCATGCGGGGCAGCCCGGTTTCCAGCGACAGCGAGGTCCGCATCATCCAGGTCCGTCAGCACCCTGCGGCAGACGGCGGCGTACTGCTCGCCGGCCTCGGTCAATTGCAGCCGTCGTGTCGTCCGGTGCAGGAGCTGAACTCCGACATGGCTCTCAAGGGCGGCGATGGCCCGCGTCACGGCGGCGGGCGAGCGATGGAGGCGTCGACCGGCGGATGCGAGGCTGCCTTCGTCGAGGGCGGTGACGAACACCCGCATCGCATCGAGACGGTCGATCATTGTTCCGCCCCGCGAAATCAAGGATTCCGCAGCTTAGGCATTCTGCGGTCGATCACAATACGCTAACCTCGATTGAGTGGTTCGATGCGAAGGGGGCTACGTGACTGATCCCGCCAGCATTCCGGTCACCCATTACCGCACCGCCAAGGTCGAGGACGTGAACGTCTTCTACCGGGAAGCGGGCCCGGCAGGCGCACCGGTCGTGTTGCTGTTGCACGGCTTCCCGACCTCGTCGCACATGTTCCGCAACCTGATCCCGCTCCTCGCGGACCGCTACCGCGTCATCGCACCCGACTATCCGGGCTTCGGCGGCAGCGATGCTCCCGATCACCGGACGTTCGCATACACGTTCGCGCACTACGCCGACCTCGTCGATGGGCTTCTCTCCCAACTGGGGGCGGACCGTTACGCGATGTACGTGATGGATTACGGTGCTCCGGTCGGATATCGGCTCGCCCTGAAGCATCCCGAACGTGTCAGCGCGCTGGTCGTCCAGAACGGCAACGCCTACGAGGAAGGCCTGAAGGAGTTCTGGGATCCCATCAAGGCCTACTGGCGCGAAGATACCGCGGAGCGGCGCAAGGCTCTTGCCTTCCTCGTCGCGCCGGAAACGACAAAGTTTCAGTACGTCGACGGCGTGGCCGACATCTCCCGGATTGATCCGGACAACTGGCTGCACGACCAAGTGCTGCTCGACAGGCCGGGCAACAGGGATATCCAGCTCGACCTATTCCGCGACTACGGCACCAACGTGCCGCTCTACCCGCAATTCCAAGCCTTCTTCCGCGCGCGCAAGCCGCCGACGTTGATCGTCTGGGGCCGGAACGACACCATCTTCCCGGCCGATGGCGCGCATCCGTACCTGAGGGACCTGCCCGAAGCTGAGCTGCATCTGCTCGACACCGGGCACTTCGCCCTCGAAGACAAGCTCGACGTCATGGCGCCCATCATCAGGGACTTCCTCGACCGTAAGGTCGGCGGCCGCTGAGGTGCGGATGGCACGCGAGGGGGCGGCGCATGGGCACGATCAAGGTTGAGGACGGCACCGAGATCTACTTCAAGGACTGGGGCGAGGGGCAACCCGTGGTCTTCAGCCACGGCTGGCCGCTCAGCGCCGACGCCTTCGAGGATCAGATGTTCTTCCTCGCCAGCCAGGGGTACCGCTGCATCGCGCATGACAGGCGGGGGCACGGCCGCTCCAGCCAGCCCTGGACCGGCAACGACCTCGATACCTATGCAGACGACCTCGCCGCGCTGGTACGGGCGCTCGACCTTCGACAGGTCGTGCATGTCGGCCACTCGACGGGAGGGGGCGAAGTCGCCCGCTACATCGGCAGGCACGGCACGGATCGGGTCGCGAAGGCCGTTCTGATCGGCGCCATCCCACCGCTGATGCTCAAGAGCGTCGACAATCCTGACGGGACGCCCATCGAGGCGTTCGATGCTCTCCGCTCGGCCGTGCAGGCTGACCGGTCGCGGTTCTGGAAGGATCTGAGCCTGCCGTTCTACGGCTACAACCGTCCCGGTGCAGCCATTTCGGAGGGCGTGCGCGAGGCGTTCTGGCTTCAAAGCATGATGGCAGGCTTCCCCGCTTCGTACTTCTGCATCAGGGCGTTCTCAGAAACGGACCTGACGCAAGATCTCACTCGCTTCGATGTTCCGACGCTGGTGCTTCATGGCGACGACGATCAGATCGTGCCGATTGACGCCTCGGCGCGACGGTCCTCGAAGATGATCAAGGCTGCGAAACTTCTGGTCTACGAGGGCGCCCCACACGGATTGTGCACCACCCACAAGGACCGCGTTAACGCGGATCTTCGCGACTTCCTGTCGGCGTCATAGCGGCCCGCCCGCCAGAAGGAGAGCCGTGTGATGCCGTCATCTCAGTTTCAGCTCTCCCATAGCGGCCTCTGCCTCTGTGGCACGCCGGATACGACATTCGGGGCGAACGGCACGTGGCTCTCCCCGAGGCAATCCTTCGCTAAAGCGCGCGGGATCGTCGAGACGATCAAATTCGAGGCGGCCAAGGCTACCATCAAGGTCCACCATCTCCGCGGCAACATCGCGGTCTTGGAGGGGTCTGGCGGCAACATCGCAGTCCGGGTGGGTCGCGCCGGCAAGGTCCTCGTCGATGCCGGTATCGCCGTGTCACGGCCGCAGGTCGCCTCAGCGCTCGCGACGCTCGGCCCCGAACCGGTCACGCATCTGATCAACACACATTGGCACTTCGATCACGCCGACGGGAACGCTTGGCTGCACGAGCTGTCTCCGACAATCATCGCCCATGAGAACACGCACCGGCACCTCTCGACCACGCAGCGCGTCGAGGACTGGGATTTCGACTTCGTGCCGCTTCCGGAAGCGGCACTACCGACCGAGGTGTTCGCAACAGATCACTGCCTGAGCCTCGACGGTACCACGCTGGCATTGCGCTACTATGGGCCCGCCCACACGGACAGCGACATCTCGGTTCACTTCGAGGAGCCCGACGTCCTGCATGTCGCCGACACGTACTGGAACGGCGTTTACCCCTTCATCGACTATTCGACCGGCGGCAGCATCGACGGGAGCATCCGTGCTGCGGAAGCCAATCTTGCCCAGGCGACCGAAAGCACCATCGTCATCCCCGGCCATGGCTTTCCAGTCAGCGACCGCGTGGGGCTGCAGCGGTTCCACGAGATGCTCGTCACGGTGCGGGACAAGGTCGCCGCGCTGAAGGCACAGGGAAGATCACTGGAAGAAATCGTGGCGGCGAGACCTACGGCAGCCTTCGACGAAGTCTGGGGCCAGTTCGTCATCACGCCATCGCTGTTCACCCGCCTGGTTCACGAAGGTGTCTGAGCGAGTACGGCCAAAATAAAATCCGAGTCGGCGACAGCGCCGGAGGATCCGAGCGAGGACGATTTCACGGGGAGGAGGCAGTATGGGCCGCAGGTACTCGGATATCGCCTTCACGCCGTCGGTGAGGGCGGTTCAAGAGGCGCAGGGAAGCCGTGATCTCTACGCGCGGTACGACGCGCTCGATGAGCCTGGCGCGCGGCTCGGTCCCGGCGAGCGCGCGTTCATCGCGGCACGCGACGGCTTCTACATCGCGACCGTCTCGCAGACCGGCTGGCCCTACGTGCAGTTCCGCGGCGGTCCGCCGGGCTTTCTGAGGGTCCTCGGCGAGGCTGACCTGGGGTTCGCCGACTACCGTGGCAATCGGCAGTACGTGACGACCGGAAACATCGCCGTCGACGACCGTGTCTCGCTGTTCCTGATGGACTATCCAAGCCGGCGCCGCCTGAAACTGTTCGGCCGCATGCGGGGCGTCGAGAGGCGCGACGCTTCCGAACAGGTCGACCGTCTCGCTCCGCCTGACTACCGGGCCGTGATCGAACGTGCATTTCTGATCAGGGTCGAGGCGTTCGATTGGAACTGCCCGCAACACATCACGCCGCGCTTTACCAGCGCTGAGATTGCCGACGACCCGGAGCTTCGCGACCGGATCTGTGCCGAGGCGCAGGGTCGAACAAGGCAGCCTGGATCGCCCGGAGCCAGCGCCAGCCACGTTCGTGCCCCGGGATCGGATACCGCGGCATGAGTGGGCAGGAAGACACTACGGACGGCTCGTCCGTGCACCCCGCAGCTACTCCCGCGCAGCGCGCCCACTCGGACGTGATGAGGCGAGCGCCTTATCGGTTCAGGCATGGCTCCTACGAAGTCACGGTCCTCAGCGATGGGCATCTGGTACTGCCCACGACACTGCTGGCCCCTGAAGCGCCGGCAGCAGACCGAAGCGCGGCATTGGAGATCGCCGGTCTCCGTTCCGAAAGCTACGAACCGGCGGCCAACATCCCCCTAATCCGCAGCGGCGAGGAGTTGATCCTGTTCGATACCGGCGGAGTGGGGTTCCAGCCGGGTCTCGGCCAACTCTCTCGGCACCTCGCGGCCTCGGGCATCGAAGCCGGCAGCATCACGAAGGTGGTCCTCACCCACGGTCACCCGGATCACATCTGGGGGACCGTCCTGGCAGACGGTGCTCTGCGCTTCCCCAATGCCACCTACTATGCCGGCGCAACCGAGTGGGACTTCTGGAACCGCGACGACGTCTGGACGAAGCTGCCTGACGCTCAGCGGCCGTTCGCGACCGGGGCCCGTCGCCAGTACGCAGCCGTACGCGACCGGGTTACGATGGTGCGCCCCGGAGACGAGGTGATCTCCGGGATCCACGCCATGGCGACCCCGGGCCACACGCCGGGCCACCTCTCCTTCGAGGTGGCCGGAGGAGACGGGCTGATAATTGCCGGCGACGTCGTCACGACGCCATCCGTGTTCTTCCCAAATCCCAGGTGGACGTTCGGCTTCGACGCCGACGACGGGCAGGCCATCGCCAGCCGCGAACGCCTGCTGGACCGCGCGGCGAGCGAGCACGCGATGCTTCTCGGCTATCACTGGCCCTATCCCGGCGTGGGTTTCGCCGAGCGGGACGGTGCTGGCTACCGCTACCTTTCAGAAGTTGCCGACCGAGCGGACGCCAGGGATGACAGCTACTGAGCGGGACCAGAGCATCGTATGGGCTTTGGGTGAGACGCCCAGCTTCAAAGTTGGCGAGCGTGTCAGGATCGCGAAGCGCTCTCCGGTCGGGCACTATCGCGTGCCGCTGTACCTGCGCGGTCGTGAAGGTGTGATCGAGAAGATCATCGAACCGGCCGGCATCGACAACGAGGAGGAAGCGTACGGGCGCAACGCCGGTTCGAGGCTGCACTACTACCGCGTCGCCTTCGCGATGGCGCAGCTCTGGCCCAGTTATGCGGCTTCGTCGCGCGACAGCCTGCACATCGAAGTGTTCGAGACCTGGCTTGAGAGGATGGGGGGATGAGCGCGCAGACGGACCCGCACGATAATCATCACGGGCATGATCACCCCCATGCGGAGATCATCCACGTGGGACGACCCAGCTACTACGAGACCATGGAGACCGCGGTGCGGGAACTCCTGATCGAGCATCGCCTCATCGGCGCGGACGAGATCCGGAGACAGATCGAAGTCCTCGACTCACGCAGCCCCGCTCTCGGCGCCAGGGTGGTCGCACGGGCGTGGGTTGATCCCGACTTCAAGGAACGTCTCCTCGCCGACGGCCGGGCCGCCTGCGAGGAGCTCGGCATCAGCTTCTACGACGACACCGGGCTTATCGCCCTGGAGAACACTGACCGGGTGCATAACCTGATCGTCTGCACGCTGTGTTCGTGCTATCCGCGGCTGACCTGCCCCCACGAGGTGGTCCGAGTTCAAAATTAGTGCAGGGTCGGCCTCTGCTCTACGGGTAGCTTGGCCGCCGGAGCCGGTCGGGCGAGCGCAG
>NZ_LMPY01000043.1:0-18599 GCF_001424445.1 Methylobacterium sp. Leaf361
GAGTGGGTCATGGCCAAGGCGCAGTTCGCCGTCATCTTCGGCGAGCGCTTCACCCGGGCCATGGCGGCCTGATGTTCAACCCGCCGCCCGCACACGGAATTCCTGACAGTCCCCGACCGGACAATGCGGCATCCGACCGAGCGAGACCAACAGGCTTCCGAGCTGCATCGGCCACGCCATCGCGGCCGTCGAAACCGAACCATCATTTACGGCGTAGATACTGGGTATCAATCGCATCTGTTTGATGAATGCGCCTCCCGGCAGCATCTCCTCCTCATCGAAAGACGGGCCACCCCGTCACACCGAGAGGATCGAGAAGATGACCCACCCTACTATCACCCTCACCGCCGCCCTGACGATGACCGTGGCGTCCCTCCTGCCGGCCGCCGCGTCGGAGGTGACCCTCGACACCGCCGCGCACGGCGCCTTCTCCGTCCCCGCCGTCATCGGCGCGGCCCACCATACGCCGGGTCTCGCGCTGAGCGCCGCCGACGTCCGTGCGCAGGGTGGTCTCCTCGTACCGGCCCTCACGCGCTGGCAGGAGGCTCGGCCGGCCATCGCCTCCGTCGAGCCCTTCAAGGCGCCCGCCACCATCACCGTGGCCTATCGCAGCCGAGACGTCGCGACGCATGCCGCGCAGGTCCTCAAGCAGGGGGGCTTCGCGACCGCGGGCGTCGTCCGGTGGCTGCCCGACGCGCCTGTTGCGGTCGAGGCCAACACGAAGACGGTCAAGCTCGGGTCGCTTGAGGCCATGAACTGAGCGAGCACTCGGACAGGCCGAGGACGAGCAGTCGAGGCCCGCCCGGCGAGCCGCCCGCTGCATGAAGTCAGGAGATCAGATCATGTCCGACCACTTCGCGTCGACCGAAATCGCGGTCGAGCACGTCACCCTTTCCTCGGCCAAGCATTTCGAGGCGGTCCGATCCGCCTTGGAGGCTTCGGTGCCCGTCATCGACCTCGATGACGCCACGCTCCTGAAGGCCGGACGAGTGGACGAGGCGCGCGACCTCCTCGAACGGCAGGCGCCGCTCTCGATCTTCGGCTCCCGAGACCATGGCGACGTGCTGCGCACCGCCGGGTTGAGCCGCAAGGCCGTCCAGTACGACATCGGCAACCCGCTGACGGCCGCGTCGATGACCCGGCACGCCGTTTCTGCCGCCTTGTACGCGCCGATCCGGGTGCTTCTGCGTGAGGATTCCGAGGGTGGCGTCGCCTTCGAGTACGACCGCCCGGTCAGCACCTTCGGCCAGTTCGAGAATCCGCAGGTCGACCGCGTCGCTGGCGAACTCGATGAACTGCTTCGGAGCACGCTCGCCGCGGCCGCCGCGTGAGGTGAGGCGCTCGAGAACGCCGCGGATCGGGGCCGAGTGTCTCCGTTCCGCGGGGCGCGCCGTGACGCGGCAGCTCTGTTCCACGCGCGGTTCCGACGCTTGTTCGGCTTCACGGCAGCTTCGGCCGCGACCAGACCGTCTCAAAGCCACCCCTCCGAGACGTTCGAGCGGTCGTTCGGTGGTGACAGAGGCTGGCTGATCGAAGGCAACCCGCTCGCGGCCGAGCAGAGCAGGAACGGACGCGCGTTTGATACGTCTCAGAACCGGAGGAATCGCCGGAAGCGGGCGATGTTCACGAGCGACACGAGGGACGAGGCCACGTAGGTGAGGGCTGCGGCGCGCAGTACGGTGCGGGCGCCACGCATGTCGTCAGCGTCGAGGAAGCGGCCCGTTTCCAGGATGGGCAGAGCCCGGCGGTAGCTCGCATCGAGCTCGACGGGCAGCGTCAAGAGGTGAAACACGAGGCGAACGCTGAGGAGCGCGATGCCGAACCCGACCTGCAGGGTGAGCAGGGCGGGGGATTTGATGACGGCGAGCATGATGGGCGCGGTCATCATCACCAAGCCTGCGGCAAGCTCGAAGCCCTGCACGACCGGCGCGAAGGTCACCCGCGCCGCGAGCAGCCGGTCCCCCGCCGCGTGCTGGAGCGCGTGGGAGACCTCATGTGCCGCCACCGCGACCGCCGTGATGGAGCGGCCCTCATGGTTCTCCGGCGACAGGCGCACGACGTTCGCGACCGGATCGTAGTGGTCGGCCTGCGCGATCTCGACGGGAACGTGCTCGAGCCGTGCCAGGTCGAGCAGATGGCGGGCAAGCTCGCCGCCGGTCCCGGGCAGGTCCGGCCTCTCGGTGGCGTGTTGCCGCATCACCCGGCGCACCCACCATTGGGGGCCGAACACGAGACCGAACAGCAGGGCGGCGCCGAGCGCCAGGAGGATCGGCATACCGGGTATGTAGGCGCGGGGCCGAATCCGTGGAAGCGCGGCGCTGGCTCGACCGCTGGAGCCACAGTTGTGGATCGACTGGTGGCTGAGGCGTTCGCGCTTCGGCCGTCCGGCGGGTCACCGCGGCGGTCGACGAGGTGCGCGCGGCGTCGAGCGGTGGCCAGTCCGAGCTCGATCAGGGGCGCACGGCCGGCGTCTCCAGCGGCAGCGGCGCGGCGCGCGTCGCGAGGTAGAGTTCGAGCGCAACATAGTCCGGCGCGCCGTACCCGAAGGGCTCGGCGCGCATGCCGGTGAGGCAGTTGCGCAGGCGCCGTTGCAGCGAGCCGAGACCTTGCCATTCGAGGCGGTAGAGCGGGTAGCCAGTCGGGTGTCCCTGCGGGATCATCGCTGCGCCGAGGCGGTGACCCCGATGGTCGTCGTGGCAGATGGCGCAGGACAGGCCGAGCTGGCCCTGGCGCGTCTCGAACAGCGCGCGACCCGCCGCCCGCGCGGGCTCGAGCCGGGGATCGTCCGGCGGAGCGATCGGCAGCCCGCGGGACTGCGCGGCGACGAAGGCCGTGAGCGCCAGCAGGTCGGGGCTCTCGTAGGCGAGGGCCTCGGCGCCCTGATGCTCGCGGCGGCACGCGTTGACGCGAGACTGGAGGTCGATGGGCCTGCCCGTCCGCGCGTCCCAAGCGGGATAGCGTGCCGCGACGCCCCGCATCGTGGACGAGGCCTCGCCGTGGCAGCCGGCGCAGGCGAGTCCCTCGGAGATGGGCGCCTTCGCCCAGAGGTCCTCCCCGTCCGCGACCGCGAGCATGCCGGGATTGGCCCCGTCGTCCCGCTGCATCGCCTGGATCTCGGGGCTCATCTGGTCGAAGCCCGAGCGTCGCTCGGCCGGCGGGACCGGCTCCGACCGCGCGAGAGGGCTGGTGAGGAGCAGGGCCACGAGCGCCGTCCGCAGCAGGGAGCCCGAGCGGCGCGGCACGGCGGAGACTCAGGCCACGGTGATCGCCGCGGATTCGGTCTGATCGAAGCCGCCATCGCCGCGCCACGTGAAGCTGAAGCGGCCGCTGCGCGTCGCGACCCAGGTGAAGGTCAGGTAGGGGTTGGCCGCCGAAGCGGGAAACAGCTCGGCCCGGAAGATCTCCTCGTCCTCGAAGCGGCAGACGAAGTCCGTCACGATGTTGCGTGGCAGGATCCGGCCGTCGGCACCGGGGCGGAAGCCCGTCTCCATCGGGTGCGAGATCAGGGTCCTGATCGTGATCGTGTCGCCGGGCTCGGCGGTCTTCGGCAGGTTGATCAGCGTGCGGGCCATCGGGGTCAGCCCTCCAGGCAGGCGGCGAGGGTCACGATGGCATCGGCGCTCGCCGACCAGTAGGTCCCGTCGCTCATCTCGGCGATGGCGGTGATGCGCTGCGTGTCGGCGAGCCGGATGCGTGTCGAGACCTGCGCGCGGCCGGCGCCCGGCCGCAGGTGGACCGTCACGACGTTCGGCTGCGGGTTCCTCTCGTTGAACACCCCGATCCGGCGCACGTGATCCTCGGGCGTCATCGCGCTCTCGACGGCGACGGTGAGCGGCACCGTGTTGCCGTTCTCCACGAGCGGCGGCAGGTCGAGGGTCACCCGGCCCGGTCGGATCGGGTTGTCACCCGCGAAGCGACGGATGGCGGATTCCGTCGTTTCCGTGCGCGGGAGCGTCGCCGCGGCGGCGGGGCGCAGCGCGACGGCGAGCGCGGTGCCGACCGCCCCGGCGAGGACGCCGCGCCGGTCCATCGAACGCGCGCTCCGTCTCCTGTGCCTGCTCATCGACCTTCCTCGGGACCCGCCTCGCGCAGCGTCGCCAGGAAGGCGACGACATCCTCGATCTCGGCCGCGCTCAGGATCGGCCGCCCCTGCCACGGCCGCCCCACGCGGGTGAGCCCTGTCAGGCTATAGTACGGTGGCATGATCGTCTCCGGGTTCAAGACCCGTCCGTCCACCAGCCGCAGGCGCAGCTGCCCCGAGCCCAGCCGCCCGCCGACGCCCGCGAGATCCGGGGCGAGGTTGCCCTGGAACCGCTCCTCCGGGAAGGGCCCGGTATGGCAGAGAAGGCAGAGCCCGCGGGTCCGGTCCACGACGATGGCCCGGCCGCGCGCGGCATCGCCCGGCGCGCCGGTCAGGCTCTCGGGGATGGCGTCGCCGACGATCGCGGTGGGGACCAGGCCCTCCCCGACCTGCGCCGGCGGGGCGGCGACTGCCAGCACGAGCATGGCGGCCACGCGGCCTTCCCTCATCCGAACACGTCCCGGGTGATCGTCCGGTACCAGCTCTCGCCGTAGGCCGCCTCCTGCGCGCGCACCGCGTCGGGCGCGTCGAGGGGACTGATGCCGCCGGCTCCCGGAACGTCCGCCAGGAGGCCGTCGGTCGGGCGGAAGACGCCCGCGATCGAGATGCCGTTGCCCGGTGCGACGAGGCTCCAGCAGGTGTTGATGAGCCTCGGGCTCTCGGGCTCCCGTCCGGCCATCAGGTCGATCACCGCCTGCGCGCAGACTTTGGCCTGCGCGTTCGCCGAGAAGGCGGATTTCGGCATCGCCCCTGCGATCGCCGCGTCGCCGATGACATGGATGCCCGGCACGAGGCGCGATTCGAAGGTCACCGGATCGATCGGGCACCAGCCGCTGCGGTCGGCGCAGCCGGCCTGCGCCGCGATGGGGCCGGCGCGCTGGGGCGGGATGATGCACGCCACATCGGCCTTGTACTCGGCGAAGTCCGTGCGAACGACCATCGCGGCGGCGTCGACTTCCGTGACCGCACCGCCCGAGGCGAGCGGCACGTATTCGAGCACGTCCGGGTACAGCTTCGCCCAGGCCGCCTCGAACAGCTTCTGCTTCGAGAACGTGTCCTTGGCGTCGAGCAGGACGAGCTTCGCCCTCGGCTTCCGGGTCTTCAGGAAATGCGCGATCAGGCTCGCGCGCTCGTAGGGGCCGGGCGGGCAGCGATACGGGTTGGCGGGTGCCGAGAGGACCACCGTGCCGCCCTCCGGCATGGCCTCGAGCTGGCGGGCGAGGAGCACCGTCTGCGCCCCGGCCTTCCAGGCATGGGGCATCGCCTCGGCGGCCTTCGCGTCGTAGCCGGGCACGGCGTCGAAGCGCAGCGCGATGCCCGGCGAGAGCACCAGGCGGTCGTAGGGCAGGACTGTGCCGTCGCCGAGCGTCACCCGGCGCGCCACAGGGTCGACCGCATCCGCCGTTCCGCGCACGAAGCGGAGCCGAGCCCGGCCGAGGGCCTCGTAGCCGAAGGTCTGGGCCTCAATCCCGCGCAGGCCAACGACGACCGCGTTGCTGCCCGTGCAGGCGACATAGCGCTCGGCCGCCTCGACCAGGGTCACGTCGACGCCGCCCGCGGCGAGGCAGCGCGCCGCCGTGGCACCCCCGAACCCGGCGCCCACGACCACGACGCGCGGCGCTGTGCCACCGAGGGCCGGGCGCGCCAGCGCGGCGGCCGCGGCTCCGCCGATCAGGGCGCGGCGGGTCGGAGAAGGAGCGCGCATCACCGCGATCCCTGCGCCGCGAACCAGGCGGCGATGGCCTGGCTCTCCTGCGCGCCGAAGCCCTTGGCGATGCGGTTCATGAGCGTCGCCGGGCGCGCGCCGGTCCGGAAGGCCTCGAGGGCGCCGACGATCTCGGCTTCCGGCCGCCCCGCGAGCACGCCCATTGCGGAGCCCTCGGCGTGGCATCCGGTGCAGGACGAGGCGCCGGGCGGCGGCCGCATCTCGGCGGCGCACGCGCCCGTTCCGCCGGCGAGGGCGGCGAGCAGCGCGAGCGCCGGCGTCATCGCCCTCATGCCCGGCGGAGATCCGTGTCCTTCAGCGGAAGCTGGCGGACGCGCTTGCCGGTCGCAGCGAAGATCGCGTTGAGCACGGCCGGCGCGGCGACCGCGATCGTCGGCTCGCCGACGCCGCCCCAGAAACCGCCGGACGGCATCAGGATGGCCTCGACCGCCGGCATCGCGTCCATCCGCATCACGGGATAGCTGTCGAAGTTCGTCTGCTCGATGCGCCCGTCCTTCACCGTGCAGGCGCCGTACAGCGCGGCCGAGAGACCGTAGACGAAGGAGCCCGCCACCTGCGCGTCGATCTGCTGCGGGTTGACCGCGTGGCCGGGGTCGGTCGCCGCCACGATACGGTGGATCTTCAGCTCGCCCCGGTCGGAGACCGAGACCTCGGCCGCGCCCGCGACGTAGCTGCCGAACCCCATCGTCTGGCAGATGCCGCGGTAGACCCCCTCGGGCGGCTTGCTGGCCCATCCGATCCGCTCGGCCACCGCCTGCAGCACGGCCCGATGCTTCGGGTGGTTGTCCATCAGCTTCAGCCGGAAGGCGAGCGGATCCTGGCCGGCGGCGTGGGCCAGCTCGTCCATGAAGCATTCGAGATAGATGGCGTTCGGGTTCAGGTTCACGCCCCGCCAGAAGCCCGGCAGGATGTGCGGGTTGCGCATCGCGTGATCGACCAGGATGTTGGGGATCGTGTAGCCGATCGCGGCCTCCGGACCTCCGGGGTTGAGACCCTGGAAGGTGACCGGGTCGCGGCCCTCGACCATGCGCTGGGGGGCGACCGAGGCCAGGATCGACTGGCCGGAGATGCGCATGTGCAGGCCGGTCAGGTTGCCGTCTCCGTCGAGGGCGGCGCGCATCCGGCACTGCGTGACCGGGTGGTACCGGCCATGCGTCATGTCCTCCTCGCGGGTCCAGATCAGCTTGACCGGCGTGCCCGGCATCTCCCGCGCGATGAGCACCGCCTGACGCACCCAATCGTGCGTGGCGCCGCGCCGGCCGAAGCCGCCGCCGAGATGGATCTTGTAGACCTCGCACGATGTGGCCGGCAGCCCGGCGGCGTCGGCGGTCGCGGCCAGAGCCGCCTCGCCGTTCTGCGTCGGCGTCCAGACCTCGCAGCGCTCCGGCGTCCAGAGCGCGGTGGCATTCATCGGCTCCATCGTGGCGTGATTCTGGAACGGTACGCCGTAGACGGCCTCCACCACCTTGGCGGCGCCCTTGAGGGCGCCGGCCACATCGCCGGCCTTGTTGCCGACGAAGGCCTGCTCGGCGTCGAGTCCCTCGCGCAGGGTCGCCGCGATGGTCTCGCTGGAAACCGTCGCGTTCGGGCCATTGTCCCAGACGACCGGGAGGGCGTCGAGGGCGATCTTGGCGCGCCAGAACGTGTCGGCCACCACCGCGACCGCGCTGTCGCCGACCTGGAGCACTCTTCGGACACCGGGCATGCCCGACACAGCGGCGGCGTCGAAGCTCCTCACGGTGCCGCCGGTCACCGGACAATCGCGGATCGCGGCGTTGAGCAGGCCGGGCAGCTTGAGATCGATCCCGTAGACCTGGCTGCCGTCGAGCTTGGGCAGGGTGTCGAGCCGCTTCAGCGGCTTGCCGGCGATGGTCCAGTCCTTCGGATCCTTGAGCACCACGTCCTTCGGCGGCTCGATCCTGGCCGCCTCCGCGGCGACGGCGCCGTAAGTGATGCTGCGGCCGGAGGGACCGTGGGTGATCACGCCCCGCTCGACGCGGCACTCGGCGGCGGGTACGCCCCAGCCCTTCGCGGCGGCGGCAACGAGCATCGTGCGGGCGGCGGCGCCGCCTCTTCGCACGTACTCGTGAGAATCGCGCACGCCGCGGCTGCCGCCGGTCGAGTAATCACCCCAGACGCGCTTGCGGGCGAGGTTCTGGCCCGGGCTCGGATACTCGGTGGTGACCCTGGCCCAGTCGCAGTCGAGCTCCTCGGCGACGAGTTGCGCGAGGCCGGTGAGCGTGCCCTGGCCCATCTCTGAACGGGCGATGCGAATGACCACGGTCTCGTCCGGCTTCACCACGACCCAGGCATTGACCTCCGGCGCGGTCGGCGCCGCGTCGAGGGTTGCAGCCCGTGCGGGGAACGGGATGTGGAAGCCGAGGGTGAAGAGACCGGCGCCGGCGAGCAGCGTGCGGCGGCTGGGGCGGGCAGCCTTCGGGGAGGCCTTGGATTCGAGGCTCATCTGCTCGTCCCCCGTCAGCCGGACTGGCCGCGCTCGGCGGCGATCTTGATGCCGGCGAGCACACGGTTGTAGGTGCCGCAGCGGCAGATGTTGGTGATCTCCTGGCGGATCTGCTCCTCGCTCGGACGCGCGTTCTGCGCCAGCAGCGCCGCCGACGCCATGATCATCCCGGGCTGGCAGAAGCCGCATTGCGGCACGTCGAGCTCGGCCCAGGCTTGCTGGACCGGATGGCGGGCATCCGGGGCTAGCCCCTCGATCGTGACGATCTTCTGCCCCGCCTCGATCGCCGAGAGCGGCACGGAGCAGGAGCGGACGGCCGCCCCGTCGATATGCACGGTGCAGGCGCCGCATTGGGCGATGCCGCAGCCGTACTTGGTGCCGGTCAAACCGATCTGCTCGCGGATGACCCAGAGGAGCGGGGTGTCGGCCTCGGCATCGACCTCACGCACGACGCCGTTGACGTTCAGTCGTGCCATCTGACCCCTCTCCCGAACGAGATTATGTATCCAGTATCCCCAAAGCGGGGTAGGCCTCAAGGGAGGGCGTCAGCGACCGTCGGCAGCAGCCATCCGGCGCTCAGACAGGTCGACGTCTGCAACCCGAATGCGCCAAGGCTCTCGGAGCCAAAAGCGTGACCTCTCCTGCCATCGAACCGGCTTCCCGCAGATCCCGGCCGCCGTCAGCTGGATCGGAACCGAGCACCGAGCCGTGGCCGCTGGCCTGACGCTGCTCTCCGAGCGGATCGACGCGCATCCTCCCAGCCACACGCCTCTGCTCGACACCTTCAACGATGCTTCGCGTACATCTGAAGACCATCATCCACCGCGAGACGATGTCCGCTTCTGGGATACCGGCGCTGATCGCCGAATGGCCGTGACGAGCGCGAAGCCGAATGCCCGGTTTTGCGAGTGACAGTTATCTGTTGAGGCGAAATCTGGCCGAAAGCCGCCGGTCCGCTTCCGGGAAGGAGCACCAGAAAAGGCGGACGGCCTTATATCTACCCCGATCAGACACAACAGTTTACCATCCGGTGAGCCGAAAGCGGGCAACCTCTCACCGCTTCGCTCTGGTGCCGTCGTGCACGTCTCCACAGTGCATCAGCGTGGACGTGGCCGCCCCCGTTCCACCTACCTGTTCTGCAAGTCGGATGGATCGCGGGTGGATGACCTGAAGAAGGCGTTCGGAGGAGCCTGCCGCGGGGTGGGATCGAGTACTTCCGCTTCCATGACCTGCGGCACAGCTTCGCCAGTTGGTTCGTGTAGGACGGTGGGGATCTCTACGGCCTCAGCCGGATCCTAGGCCATGCCAAGCATCAAATGACGGCGCGATGCGGTCATCTGTGGACCGAGGATTTGCACGAGGAGCTTGAGCGTGTGGCCGAACGGCTGTCACGCAAAGGGTAACAGGAACTCCGGACGAAAGCTGACGGATCGTCGGTGATAGTAGTGTAAGACTATCCGGGATGATGGGCCAAGCCGTTGATCTACAAAGGTCTAAAATCATCCGAGATAATCGGTAGGAATGGCGCGCCATTCCTCGTCACTCCGAGCTGTTCCGGACGTACAGATCCTTCTCCTTGGGTCCGTACGGTCGCCGCGCTTAACCGCTCGGGTCAACATCGGTTCCGTTCTATCTGCGCCGGCGTAACGGCCGAGGGCTCCGTCATCAGCGGGGCGCACCAGTCGTTCACCCTCCGGCTGTCAGCCCATTCCGAACTCGCGCTCAGGGCAGCGCGATCGAGGGCGCTCTGCACATATGCCGGCGATGCACCGAGCAGGATGAGACGGCATCGGCCGGGCGCAGATCGTCGGCAGAAACCTCGAAATTTGATTTGATGCGCGGTTCTATGGCGGAAATCAGCAGTTCGGAACTGGTTGATCGAGCCATTGTTCTGTTAGGTGTCAATGAATGTGGGTTCGGGCCGGTGCGGCGCCTCGCCTGCACGCCCGCGAGGTTCGTCATGCCGGGATCGAGATTGAGGGTGGTCGTGCTCGGCGTCGCATCCTTCTGGTGCGCCACGGGCGTCCTGGCACAAGGTGCCCCCGTCCCGAACGTCAACGACTGTACCTTCATCCGCGATCCGACGGCGCTCCGCGATTGCATCGAGCTCTACGAAGGCCAGCGCCTCGCACCCGGCCCGCGGCCCGCGGCCTTCCAGCAGCCGCCCGTGATCGACCAATCCCTGCTCGACGCGGCGGGCCCGATCCCGGCGACCGGCGTGTCCCGGCGCGGGAAGCGGCGCAAGCTTCGGCAGAGTCGCCGGCCGGCCACGCCGGCCCAGGCCGTCCAGGTCGAGCAGCTGGCGCCGCCTCAGTAGACCGCCTGGACCAGACAGGTGCGTCCCTGGCCGTTCAGGACCGCACAGAGGGCCTGCTCGGATCGCGGTTGCTGCGACTGAGCCGACAGGCGCCTAGCCCCCCGCTTGGCTGACCGGTCGCTCGCAGCCGCCATGCTGCGCGTGACCGGTCGCGCCTCGAACACGGGCGAAGGGCGCGCCGTCGGATCGGCGGCCCAGCCCGCGACCGGGCCGAAACCGCGAGGGTTCGAGAAGAGCGACGGGGCGCTCAGGAAGGACCGGCCGCTCTCCGCCGCCCATTCCTCGACGGTGCGGCCGGTGATCCGGACCACGTAGTCGCGCGTCTCGGTGGGCATGCCCGAGCGACCCTCGAGCCAACTGCGCACCCGCTGCGGCCCGGCATTGTAGGCCGCCGCGGCCAATCCGAGATTGCCGAAGCGCACCCTGTGTTCCCGCAGCAGCTCGGCTGATTTCGGGATTGCCTCCAGCGGATCGAACGGGTTGCGCAGGCCGCGCTCCGCGGCGGTTCCCGGCATGAACTGGGCGATGCCGAGCGCCCCCACTGGGCTCACGGCGTTGGGATTGAGGCCGCTCTCCTGGCGCAGCAGGCGCAGGAAGAAGTCGCCGGGCAGGCCGTTGGCGGCGGCCGCGGCGGTGATCAGGGCGTGCATCCCGTCCCCGGCCTGCGGGAACAGCAGGGCGGTCGCCTCGATCTGCCGGAACGCGCCGCGGCCCAGAATCATCAGGTCGGCGTTCACCGGCGCGATGATCGGTGACGCCGGTCCGTCCGCGTGCCCGTCCGGCAGTCCGAGCGGCGGCGGCGCCGCGATCGGCGCGAAGGGCGTGAGGGCGGCGACCTCCGGGACCGCCGGGCTCCGGGCCGTGCTGGAGGCTCGCGAGGCGATCACCGGCGTCAGGGCGCCGGACACGACGAGGCAGAAGGCCAGCGTGCCTCGCACGCCCCTCCGGCGGCGGCCGAACATGTGCGTCGGTGCGACGGGCAGGCTCATGGCCGATCAGGACTTCACCACCAGCGGGCCCGCCGCCACCGTCGGTCCCGGAACCTCAAGGGGCGTCGGCCGATCGCGAGCGAGATACTCGTCGACGAGACGGGTGCCGAGCACCGGGTCGCGGAAACGCCACAGCTTCTTGCGGCTGCCCTCAATGATCGTCGCGTAGACGGCGAGGTCGATCGCCTCGCGCACTGCCATCTGGGTCGGCTCGTTCCGGGTCACGCCCGCCTCGACCTGGAGCAGCTTGGCCACCGCGACGTAGCGGTAGGCGTTGGCGTTGAGGGCGACCGAGTAGATCGTCTTCGTCACCGTGACGCTGTTGAGCACCTCGCCGCTCTGCACGGAGACGATGCGCATCGCCACCGTCACCTCGTCGCGCCGGTACTTGGTGTCGCCGCCGATACCCAGGAGGTTGGCGCCGGCGCCGCCCGTGACCGTGTTGGCGTCGTAGCCGATGATGCCGCCCTCGACGATCAGGCCCGCGAAGCGGATCGGCGGCAGCGGCTTCGCGTCCGTGCCCTCGAATTCCTGGCGGGTCGCCCGGATCAGCTGCCGCTCCTGCAGCAGGTTGGCGAGGCCGGTGCGCTCGACCACCGAGAACCATTGGCCCCGCCCGGCGCGCCGCAGCGCGTCGACCACGAAGGCGCCGCCGCCCTGGGTGACGGCGCGGGAATACTCGGCGATGTTGTCGTTCGGCTTATTCTGGCCGGTCAGGTCCGGGAAATTGTAGATCGCGATGTCGATCTTGCGGGTCGGCGGCGGCAGCGTCTCGAGATTGAGATCGGTGGGGGAAGGCGGCGTGACCACGGGCGCCTGCGCGAGCAGCTCGCGCTCCCACGGGGCGCAGGCGGCCAAGCCCGCGCAGAGCAGCGCGGCGGCGGCCAAGCTCTTCAGAATGCTACGCACGGGCCACCCCGTCTCCGTTCCGCTTCGGCGCTCCGGCCTCCCGCGCGCCCGCCGGGGCGGGCGACGAGAGGCCGGAGCCGGCTCCGCCTTCGATGCTCGACAATCATCGCTGCGCGCCGCGCTCAGGGCGCGCCCAAGAGCGGTGTCGCGCCACTCGAGCCGCCCACGGCCGCGGTCGCAGGGACGACGATGGTGGTGGTCGACTGGCCGTCGAAGATCTGGAGCTGGATATTGCCGCCCAGGCGCTGGAAGGTCACCTGCGATCCGCCGAAGCTGTAGCTACCGCTCTGCTGGGCGTTCTCGCCGAAGAGCGCCTGGGTGATCTGGTTGGCCAGCGAGCTGTAGATCTGCGTCTGCAATTGCTGGGCGAAGATCTGGCCCGGAGTCTTGGTGTTGGCGGCGCTCTGATTGGCCGAGAACAGCTGCTGGTCGCGCTGGGCCGACCGCTGCGCGTCGTTCTGGGCCGCAGCCTGGGCCTGCAGCCAGGAGCCGTTCAGCGGACTTCCTCCGAAGGACGGGTTGACCGGCTGATAGACGAGGCTGCCCGCCTGGGCGCCCACAACGGCGAGGAGAGCGCAGCCGCAGACGAGCGGCCCGAGCAGACGGGACTGGCGCATGGGACTACCTCTGGGTGACCGAGACGCTGGGGCCGTTGCCGACCCGCGTGATGCTGATCGGCGTCGGGTTGATGCCCTGCTGCTGCGCCGAGATGGCGTTGTTGTCGCCGCGGACCGTGATGGTCGCCGCCGCGCCGCTGCCGTCCTGCTGGGTCCCGATCGTGTTAGACTGGCCGAAGACCGATACGGTCGACTGGTTGTAGGATCCGGCCTGCTGCTGGGTCACCGTGTTGCGCGAGCCGATCACGTTCTGGATCGCCACGTTCGCGTAGCCCGACATGTCGATCGTGCCCGTATTGCCCGATCCGATCTGCAGGGCCCGGGACTGGTTGGCCTGCGGCGACTGGGGCGGGCCGCTCGGATTGAGCAGCAGGATGCCGGACTGGTTGCCGAGGATGTAATCGCTCTCCTGGATCCCCCGCCCCGGAGCGCCGGCGGCGCGCTGGGCGGCCGCCTGGATCTGCTCGATCGCGACGCGGTCCTGCGCCGTCGCTGAGCCGGCTACGAGCGCGACAACGACCAGCGCTCGACCTGCAGCGCGACTGCGATGCGTACGGCACATTGTCTGCCTCCCCAATCCCTTTTCACCTACCTTAAATCAGTGATCCGCATCTCTGTACAGTATCGACGCTTATCCACACGTGACTACATCTTTTATGTGGTGAATCGGACACACGGATAGAGGGTAGAGAATCGGATCGGCTGCCTGTTGGATAAGGCTATGTCAATGGAAACGCGAGCGCTTGCCCATCACAAAATAACGCAGCTTGACCTGCCCTTAACGAGGCTTGGAGCGGCGTGTCACAAGTCATGCGTAGTGTCGTATGAGCAGCTGATCTTGCGGCCGCCCACCTGCACGGAGGCGTCGACGATTAGCTGGCCACCCGGCCGTATGCTGATTGTCAACTCGCCGACCTCACGGGCGCCGCTGTCGGCGAGCTCGAAGTTGCCGCTTTGCTGCATCGTGGCCTTGCCAGCTGGGTCGGCCTTGCGGACGACGAGGCTGTAGCGGCCCGCGGTTCCGTAGGGCGCCTCAATGCGAAGGGCCACGCGAGCGACGTCTTGCGCGCGAGCTTCGATCACGCGGCAGAGCACGGGTGGATCAACAGCAAAGTTGGGCATGATCGGCACGAAACCCGGTTTGGATCTGTCACCTCAAGCCAGCGGATAGAAGGGGCGCACCCAACGGGTGAGCCCCTCTGCAATACTCGAAAATGCAACCAGATATAGGTGCGCGACGTGCTAACGCTGCCTGATGGTCATGCTGTTGCCGTTGCCGATCTGGATGGCCCCGGCATTGGCGGAGCCGTTCGTCTGGCTCACAGAGGCGTAGTTGCCATTACCATTCTGATAAGTGAAGGCGCCAACTCCCGTGCCAGACTGATTGGTGACGGCGTTGTTGTTGTAGCCAACCTGAAGTACTGAAGCGAAATTTGTGTCGCCCGACTGCCCAATAGTGGCATTATTATTGCCGCCAATTTGAGAAATAAGAGCAAATTCGTTGCTGTTACTCTGATTAATAGCTCCGTAGTTGCTGCCGCCCTCCTGCGCAATGATTGCGTACGTATTGGAGGCGCCGTTGTATTGATTGATGGCGGCGCTGTTGTTGTTGCCTCCGAACTGGAAGATACCAGCGTAAGTATCCTTCGAGCCATCTTGCGCAAAAATTGTAGCGCTGTTGCCGTTTCCGACCTGTTGGAACTGGGCCTTGCCGTTCGAGCCGTTCTGATTTGAGCTTACGTTGTTATTGTACCCATTCTGGAACGACCCCGCGTCGAATGCGACGGCATTCGGAACATTGCTGACATTGGATTTTTTGGTAATGACCGAGTTGTTGGAGCCGTCCTGCTTGATGTCGAGATAGTTTCCGCCACCGTTTTGCAGAACGCTGTAAACGCCATCGGCAAGGCTGTTGGCGCCCGTGAGGTTGCTGCCGCTCGTGGTCAGGTCGATCGAATTGGGAAGCTGGCCGGCCTTGTTGTTGAGGCCGCCCTGCTCCACGTTGGCGCTGTTGCTGCCTTGCTGAAGGATGATGGCCTCGTTCGTATTCGCGCCCACGCTGAGCGTCGGGGTCGGCGAGATTGACTGCGCCGAGGCACCGGTCGCGAAGGCGGTCAGGCTAGCGACGGCGACGGAAGCCAGAATAACTGATTTCAACATAGATACACTCCCTCTTGTATTTTGTGTGCTCTTTTGAACACAATCTATGCCATCGCAGTCGCTCTGTCTTCGCGGCGCTTTAACGGCTTGTTAAGCGTATCCATAAGCCGAAGACGAGTGTCAAGCTCCGGTCGAGACAAAAAATACAATTGTCGGAATTTCTCATTAGGTCTCAGACGACAAAGCCGTGACGTGATCTGTCAAACGACGCGGAGAAAACTGAAATTTCTCAATCATTTAAGACGGCGCGTTAACGATCTCAGGAGTCGGTGCCCCGGATCGGATTAGGCAGTTTTCGCCATCCGATTCGCGGGTCGCTATATGCGTGTTAAATTGGACACATCAGTTATCGCCGAAAGTGGTATTCTATTGAGCAAGCAAGACCGTTTTGAATGGTCGTCTGCGGCGCGATTCCTTGGGCGTGAGCCCGCGGATTCAAGGGCGACGGAGCGGTCGATGTCTGCGCAAGGCGGAAACCGTCTGCGCCGTGTGTTGATTGGGAGGCTACGATGAGGCAGCGCGGGCCATCGCGCGTGCAGATCCTGCTCGCCGCCGCGACCGTATGGTCGGCCGGGATCCTGTCGGCCGGGGCACAATCTGCGGCGGCTCCCACGCCGCCGCAACCGGCACCGGTCCAGCCGGCACCCGCGCAGGCCGCGCCGATGCAGGCCAACACTGCCAATCCCGGGACGGGGCAGCCCGCCCCCGCCGCTCCGGGCTGCGACGCCACCTGCGTGCGCGCCAACAACGAGCTCGCCTCGCAAATCTGCGCGCCGCGGATCGAGGCGCAGGCGCCGACGGATTTCGAGTGGGTCTCCCGGCCCTTCGCCAAGATCTTCCAGCAGGCTGAGGCGCCCGAGGGCGGCGCCACCGTGGTCCGCTACCGCGGCGACTCGATCCGCTTCCTCAGTCCCGCCAAGGAGTGGGTGCGGGTGACCTACGAGTGCGGGTTCGACGCGGCCAAGCGGTCGGTCGAGTACGTGCGGGTGCGGCTCGGCCGGCTCGACAAGGCGGACGCGCCCGCGCAGCCGGCGCAGCAGGGCCGGGCCAGCGCGCTGGCGCCGCAGCCGGTGTCGCCCCAGGCGCAGCAGCAGGCCGCCCGCACCGGGACAGCCGCCCCGCGCAAGCTGCTGCCGTCGGAGCCAAGCGAGATCGAGGTCCGACAGGTCAATCCGCGGATCCGGCAGGCGCAGCCATGAGCCCCGGGCCGCTAACGCGGGGACGCGCGGTGCGAACCGCCTTCGGCGCGCTCGCGCTCCTCGCGGCGGGCGCGACGGCGGCCCCCGCCCAGCCAAGCCCGCTCTCGGTGAACGACTGCACGTTGTTGCCCGATCCCGGCGCCTTGCGGCGCTGCCTCGATCAGGCGGAGGGGCGCGTCGTCACGCCGCTGCAGCCGGTCGCGAACCCGGCCTTGATCGACCGCCCCGAACAGCCGGCGCAGTCCGTGCGCGGCGCGCCCGCCGCGAAGCCCGCGACCGCGCCACCGGGCGATTTCCTCAGCAACCGCGGGCCATCCCTGCGCAGTGCCCAGCCGTCCTCCCGAAACGTCATCGAGCTCGAGTGAGGCGCGCTGGAGCGGTTGAGCCACATCGTCTTGCGAGCTGTTCCGGGACGACCTCGCCCGTGCCGTGCCGCGCTCGGACGAGTCGAAGGGCGGTCGCCCACCGTTCGACCTCGTGTTCATGTTCAAGGTGCTGGTCTTTCGGGCCAGCCACTCGCTGTCGGACGAGCGTGACCCAAGATCCTGATCAAGGGTCGGTTCTCGTTCATGCGCTTCCTAGGGCCGGGGCTGTCCGATCCGGTGCCGGACGCCAACACGATCTGGACCTTCCGGGCGGCGCTTACCCGGGCCGAGATCGCGGGTCGGCCTGCGATCGAGGTGCTGTTCGCGGCCTACGATACGGCCCTGCGGCAAGCCGGTGTCATGGCGTTGGGCGGGCAGATTATCGACGCCACGGTGGTGGCCGCCTCCAAGCAGCGCAACACTGAAGCCGAGGAGGCGGAGCTAGAGCGTTTTCGGTCTGAGCTGCATCGGGTGTGTGGGGTTCACGCGGCGGTGTGACGCTGATTCATGACGAGCTCCAGACAAGGAGCGAGACATGGGCCGACCCTCCAGCCAGGACCTCGGCGAACGCATCGTCGACGCGGCCGGGACGACGTAGCGTCGACAGGCGGCCGCGCTTCGGGGTCGGCGTGGCCACGGCGATCCGCTGGATGGCTGCACTGACGACGACCGGGACGGTGGCTCCCCGTCCCCGGGGCGGGCGCGCCGCTCCAAGCTCGACCCGCACGAGGCCTACCTGCGAGGTCTGATCCCCGAGAGGACCGACATCACCCTGGAGGAGATGCGCGCTCGCCTGAAGGACGAGCGCGACCTCACGGTCGGGCTCGGCACTCTGTGGGCCTTCCTCGATGCGCGCGGCTTGACCTACAAAAATGACAGCCCACGCCGCGGGGCAGGACCGCCTGGACGTGAAGGCGGCCCGCGAGGCGTGGGTTCGAGGGCCAGCCCGACCTCGACCCCGCCCGCGTCGTGTTCCTCGACGAGACCTCGACCTCGACCAACATGGCGGGAACCCGCGGACGCTGCCCGCGCGGCGAGCGGCTGCGCTCTCCGGTGCCGCACGACCATTGGAAGACCACGACCTTCGTCGCGGGCCTGCGCCTGTCCGGGATCGCCGCGCCGTTCGTGCTAGACGGACCGATCAACCGCGACGCCTTCCAGACTTACGTCGCGCGTGTGCTCGTGCCCGAACTCGCCCTCGGAGACGTCGTCGTCATGGACAACCTCGGCGGCCACAAGAGGCCGGCCGGCCGCGCAGCGATCGAAGCGGCGGGCGTACGGCTGCTGTTCCTGCCGCCCTACTGCCGGACTTCAACCCGATCGAGATGGCCTTCTCCAAGCTCAAGGCGTTCCTGCGCAAGGCGGCTGAGCGCACGGTCGAAGGACTATGGGTCGCCATCGGCTGGCTCATCGACACCATCACGCCCGATGAATGCGCCAATTTATTCGCTGCTATGGGATATAATTCAGATTAAATCGAAACGCTCTAGATGATACTAGGCCTTCTCATCAAAATATTTGGGTCATTTGCCTTGCTTCTCCTAAATGGAGCCGAATGTCCGCTCTCACTTTTCCCAAGCCTCGAAGCGGACGACCTGTTTACGGCCAGCTTTTGCTCGACCCCGTACGTCCGCTCTTTTATTCTCTGCACCCGAAAGCGGAAGGACAGGAAACCTGAAGAGTTTCGGTCGCCGCGAGGCGTACGAAAGTCTTGGATGAACGAACCCGCGGGATGGCGGGCGGGCCTATGGGGATTTGGGCTGGGCGTCGCC
>NZ_LMPY01000044.1:0-17559 GCF_001424445.1 Methylobacterium sp. Leaf361
CTGCGCTCGCCCGACCGGCTCCGGCGGCCAAGCTACCCGTAGAGCAGAGGCCGACCCTGCACTAATTTTGAACTCGGACCACCTCGTGGGGGCAGGTCACCAAGCCATCGGCGCCGACGGAGCTGAGATGGCGCGCCGCATACTCGCCGAGCACCCTGATGTCACGGTATTGCTGACCGATGTCGTGATGCCGGGAGAGACCGGACGTGCGCTCGTCGACAGCATCCGGGACACGCATCCTGACCTGATCGTGTTGTACATGACGGGCTACACGCGCAACGCCATCGTCCACAACGGGATGCTGGATCCTGGCGTGCGCTTGCTCAGTAAGCCCTTCACGGTGTCCGATCTCGGTCGGGAGTTGCAGGCGGCCTTGGAGGAGAGGCGGCGCTCGCACGTCTCCTCCTCCGATATGCCATCCATCACGGGCACCATCTCGCCCTGACGAACGCGTCCCGGTCTTCGATGCCTTGCTTCTCGAGGCGGGGCAGCGCCTCGCGCAGATGACGACGGATGAGACAGGGCGCCTCAACGTTCACTAGGCGTCGCGGCAAGGCAAACCTTTGATGGTGACGCCACCCTGAGGGGTGCGTGCTGGTCGCTTCTCCTACGAGGTGATCGCTCTTGCGATGCCTCATGGTCAGCTCAGCGAGCGCCCTGGTGGAACACCGGGCTGATGAGACCTTCTATTGGCTTGAGCAGATCGCGGCCGCGTTGGGCATGCCTGTATCGGCATTCCTGAAGCCGGTGCACGAGCCGTCGGGCGTAGCCGCGGTGATAAAGGGGGAGGAGGAACTTCTGCGTCTGTTTCGGGAGATCCGTGACCCTGGTACTCGCGAGCGGCTTCTCGGCTTCGTGCAAGCGGCCGCCGACGGGTCAGGTGCGGGTGAGGGATCCTAGACAGCTTCCCTTGCGCCCTGTGTGGTAGCACACAAAACCCGACGAACGATCGGCAGAGTATGCCGTTGAGAGATCACAGCCGGCCAAGCACAGCTGCTGCGATCAAGACCGCCGCACCGACGATCTTCCTCACGCCGCGACCCGACTGACCGGATTGCTTCCTTGTGAAGTCAAACGAACACGTATGGAGATCGTCATGAAGCTGCATCTGCTCGCCGCGGCCGCGCTGGTTGCCGTTGCTACGCCCGCCTTGGCGCAGGGCATCGACAGCAAGCACAGCCCCTATCCGGCTTCGGCGTACTCGGGCTACGCCGGCAATGCCTCGGTGGTCCTGCCGGAGATCTCGGTGACCCACTACCGCTTGGCCCCAGCCTACCGGTACTCTGGCCAGCATGCGGGCGGCCCGGCTGACGCTCTGGCGCGATAGAATCTGGTGTAGTCGGGTTCGCTTTTGCGGCCCGGCCTATCATTGATGGCCGTCCCGTAGACCGATTTGAACCGTTTGCAGTAGGTCAGCTGGCTAAAAAACTGATCCTCTCCGCGACGTTTCTCTGGAGGAGATCATCGGGCACCTCCAAAAACGTCGCGGTTTAATGCGGTTTGTGGTGTGATCGCCCTGGCGGTTTGCGAGGTGCTGCGATGCGCGGTCAGCCCGGGTTCTTCGACGTCGACGAGCACCTGAAGGATCTTTCGGCCAAGGACGACGCGCTGGAGCGACTGAGCGCCATCGGCGATTTCGAGCTGTTCCGGCCTGATCTGGCCCGCGCGGTGCCCCGCTCAGACAGGTCGAAGGGTGGCGCCCGCCGTTCGATCTCGTGTTCATGTTCAAGGTGCTGTTCCTCTAGGCCAGCCACTCGCTCTCGGACGAGCGCGACTCAAGTTCCTGATCAAGCACAGGCTCTCGGTCATGCGCTTCCTCGGGCTCGAGCTATCCGACCCGTTGCCGGACGCCAACACGATCTGGACCTTTTGCGAAGCGCTCACCCGAGCCCAGATCGCGGGCCAGCCGGCCATCCAGGTGCTGTTTGGCGCCTACGAAACGGCTCTGCGGCAGGCCAGCTTCCTGGCGGTGGGCGGACAGATCGTCGACGCGACCATGGTCGCCGTACCCAAGCAGCGCAATACCGAAGCTGAGAAGGCGGATCTGAAGGCTGACCGCGTGCCCTATGCCTGGAAGGCTCAGCCGGCCAAGCGCATTTCTGCAACAGCGGGCCAACCCGGACGGCATTCCCGACGGAGGGAAGCGCAGGCGAGCTGCTCCGGAGTGAGCGTGCTCACAGGCGATTCAGCCAGCGGCCCGAGCCCGGCTGGGCCCGAGCGGCGCCATCCTGTGCGACGATCTCACCCCGGCGTAGCACCGTGGTGGGCCAGCCGGTGACCGTGCGACCAGTATAGGGCGTGAAACCCGTGCGGTCGGCCACGAGGTCGTCCGTCAGCGTCATGGCGCGGGCCGGATCCCAGACGGCGAGGTCGGCATCCTGGCCGATGGCGATCGAGCCCTTCGTCGTCAGACCGTAAAGCCGCGCCGGCGCCGTCGCGGTGATGTCCACGAACTTGCGCAGCCCGAGGCGCCCTCTCGACACCATGGCGTCGAACAGCAGCGGCATCCGGAACTGCAGGCCCGGCATGCCGTTTGCGATTTCCTTGAACGTTGGGACCGGCCCGGCCTTCAGCTTGCCCGTCTCGTCCATGCGATAGGGCGCGTGGTCGGACGAGACGACCTGGAGGTCGCCCAGGTCCAGGGCACGCCAGAGGGCCTCCTGGTCACGAGTCTCGCGCACCGGCGGCGAGCACATCCACTTGGCACCCTCGATCCCGGGCTTATCGAGATCGGCGGCGGTGAGGAACAGGTATTGCGGGCAGGTCTCGGCCATGACCTTCACCCCTTCGCCTCGTGCGCGGCGCAGGATGGCGGCGCCCTCGGCGGTCGAGACGTGGAAGATCATCACGGGCTGGTCGAGGAACTCGGAGAAGCGCACGAGGCGCTCGAATGCCTCGCTCTCCGACAACCGCGGATGGCTATCGGCGTGGTATTTCGGGGCGACCTTGCCCTCGGCGATGAGGCGCTTCCCCATCCAGGCGATCATGCCGTGGTTTTCGGCATGCGTGCAGACGAGCGCCCCGGCCTCACGGGCGGCGCTCATCAGGTCGAGCATCTGCTCGTCGTGCAGCCGCAGTCGGTCGTAGGTCATGAAGGCTTTGAGCGAGGTGTGGCCCGCCTTCACCAGGACGGGTATATCCTCCTTGAGGGTCTTGTCTGTGGGGTCGGCCACGATGAGGTGGAAGGCGTAGTCGATGACGGCGCCCTTCCGCGCGAGCGCCGCGTAATCCTCAACGACCTGCGCGAGATCCATGCCGACATGCTGGGCGGCGAAGGCGATCACCGAGGTCGTGCCACCGAGGGCCGCCGAGGTCGTGGCGCTCTCCCAGGTGTCGGCGTTCAGCATGCCGTTGGCAGAGACCTGCTCGATATGGGCGTGGGCGTCGACGCCTCCAGGCAGGACGAGCTTACCCGTCGCATCAATCTCGGAGCGGCCCCGCGGGAGTTCCGTGCCGAGGGCTGCGACCGTCCCGTTGCGCACGGCCACGTCGGCCTGGAAGACGTCGGACGCGGTTGCGACCGTGCCGCCGCGCAGCACGACGTCGTAGATCGGATCGCTCATGGGAGGGCTCTTGTTCGGAACTTGCTTCGGGGGCCCGGCGCGCCCGGCCGGGGCGTGATGAGAAAGCGGCAGTGATGACGGCACAGCAGCGGGTCGTGGTGATCAACCCCAATGCGAACGAGGCAGTCACCCGGGGACTGGAGCGAGCGCTCGCGCCGCTCTCCGCGCTCGGAGGACCACGGATCGTGTGCCGGACGCTTTCGGAAGGACCCTTCGGGATCGAGAGCCAGGCAGATGTCGAGAGCGTGACGCTCCCGCTCAGGCGCCTTGTGGAAAGCGACGACGAGGCCGCCGCCTTCGTCATCGCCTGCTACTCCGACCCGGGCCTTCACGTATGCCGCGAGGCGACCGCGCGTCCGGTCTTCGGCATCGCGGAAGCCGGGGTGCTGACGGCGCTCGCCCGGGCCGATCGCTTCGGCGTCATCGCCATCCGCACCCGCTCGATCCCGCGGCACATGCGCTACCTGCGCCAGATGGGTCTCACCGACCGCCTCGCCGGCGAGCGAGCATTGGAGATGTCGGTTGCCGAGACGGCCTCCGGCGAGGGCACGCTCGCCCGCATGCTCGCGGTCGGGCGCGCGTTGCGTGACGAGGACGGCGCCGGGGCCATCGTCCTGGGCTGCGCCGGCATGGCCGCGCATCGCCGGCCGCTCGAGGACGAACTGGGAATCCCCGTAATCGACCCGACGCAGGCCGCGGTCGCCATGGCCTACGGCGCCTTGGCCTTCCATTAGGCTGACCTCCTTGCCCGAGGCGGCCTCAGGCATCGCGCGCGCTGAGCCAATCCGCGTAGCTCGGCCGCACCAGGGCGAAGCGGTCGCCTTGCCGGGCGTAGCTGTCCCCGAACAGGCGGCCGACCGGACGGTAGGCCTCCGTGTCGATCCGCAGGCGCTCGCTATCGAGAAGGCCCGGCCGGGCATGGAGGTGCAGGACCTCGCCGACGAGCAGTTCACGCTGCGGGCCGAAGGCGAGCGAGACCTCGCGCCTGCATTCGAGGGCGAAGGGCGCTTGCGCGATGTGCGGCACGGGGATCTCGATGCCGGCTTTCAGGGAGAGGCCGGCCACCTCGACCTCGCTCACGTCGGGTGGGAAATCGACGGCGCAGACGTTCATCCCCTCGGCGAGCGCCTCGTCGACGAGGTTGACGACGAACTGGCCGGTGCGGGCGATGTTGCGCGTCGTGTCCTTGGGGCTGTGATCGGGTTTGTGCTGGAGGCCGAGCACGATCAAGGCCGGGTCCTCGGAGAACACGTTGAAGAAGGAGTACGGCGCCGCGTTGACGGTGCCGTCCGGTCCCAGCGTCGTCACCAGGGCGATGGGGCGCGGCACGATCGTCGCGCACAGGAGCTTGTAGCGGTCGTACGGTGCGAGATCGGCGAAGCTGACGCTGTCCATGGGCTCAGTCCGGTAAGACGACGCCCGTCTGGGCGGTGATGCGGCCGTAATGCTCGGTGCGGCGGTGGCGGGCGAAGTCGAAGATCGTCTCCTTGCCGAAGCGCGTCTCGTCGAGATCGCAGGAATGGACGATGATCCCATCCGCCTCGCCCGCGAGTTCGGCGACGATGAACCCGTCGGGATCGACGATCAGCGTGCCGCCGGTGAGATGATGGCCGTCCTCATCCCCCGCCTTGGCGACGGCCACCACCCAGGTGGCGTTCTGGTAGGCGCCGGCTTGGCAGGAGAGGCGATGATGAAACAGCCGCTGCTCCAGGCCCTCGCCGCCGCGCTGCGAATTCACGGCGGGGGTGTTGAAACCGAGCGTCACCATCTCGACGCCCTGCAGGCCCATGACGCGATAAGTCTCCGGCCAGCGCCGGTCGTTGCAGATGCACATGCCGAGAATGCCGCCCAAAGCCCGCCAGACCGGGAAGCCGAGATCGCCCGGCTCGAAGTAGCGCTTCTCGAGGTGCTGATGCGTGCGCTCCGGGTCGTACTCGACGTGTCCCGGCAGATGGATCTTGCGGTACTTGCCGACGATTCCGCCGGACTTGTCGACGAGGATCGAGGTGTTGAAGTGTCGACCCTCGGGGGTGAGCTCGGCATAGCCAAATGACATGGCCATGCCGTGCGTCCTGGCGCGGTCGAAGAGCGGTGCTGTCGCCGCGCTTGGCACGGACGCCTCGAACCAGGCATCCGCTTCACGGCGGTCCTCATGGTACCAGCGCGGGAAAAAGGTGGTGAGGGCCAGTTCCGGGAAGACGATGAAATCCGCGCCCTCGACCTTGGCCTTGTCCAGCAGGGCGATCATGCGCGTGATGACGCTCGCGCGATCTTCGCTCTTCTGGATGGGGCCGAGTTGGGCGGCGGCCGTGCGGATCACGCGCATGAAGGGTCCTTTGATCAGGTGTCGGGCCGCCGCCTCACGCCCCGGGGCGACTTGTGAAGACAGCATCAGGCGGTCGCGGCCAGCGGCGCCCCCGGATCGAAATGCGGGATCGCAGCGAGGAGCTCGCGGGCATAGGGGGATTGCGGGCGGGCGAAGAGCGTGTCGCTCGCGCCTTCCTCGACCACCCGGCCGTTCTGCAGCACGATCGTGCGGTCGCACATCATGCGCACCACGTTCAGGTCGTGGCTCACGAACAAGAGGGCGAGGTCGTCCTCCCGGCGCAGCCGGTCGAGGAGGTGCAGGATCATGGCCTGGACCGACACGTCGAGCGCGGCCGTCGGCTCGTCCAGGATGAGAAAGCGCGGTCGGACGGCGATCGCTCGCGCGATGCCGATGCGGGCCTTCTGGCCCCCCGAGAGCTGGTGCGGGAAGCGATCGATGAGATCGGGTCCGAGGCCCGCGCGCTCTGCGCTCTCCATCACGCGCGCACGCAGGGCCGCACCGCGCAGCCCGGTCAATCGTCTCAGGGGCTGCGCGATGCTGTCGAAGGCGGAGAAGCGTGGATTGAGGCTGTCGTTCGGATCCTGGAAGACGATCTGGATGGCGCGCCGAAGCTCCGAGCGGTGGAAGTCGCGGGCCGGGACTGTGCCGATCGACTGGCCGTCGAACAGGATCGTGCCCGCGCTCGGGTCGATGAGGCGGCAGACCAAGCGCGAGGTTGTGCTCTTGCCCGATCCAGATTCGCCGACGAGGCCGAGGCTCTCACCCGGCCGGATCGCGAGGGACACGCCATCGACCGCAGCCGCGCTGCCGTAGCGTTTGACGAGGTCCCGCACCTCGAGGAGGAGCGGCGTGCCGCGGGGTGGCACGGTACGGGGAGTGGCGGGAATGCCGGAGCCCGCCGGCCGCGCCTCGCCCACGAGATCGGCGAGCGTCGAGTTCGGCGTCGGCGAGGCCGCGACCAGCCGCTTCGTATAGGGGTGCTGCGGGTCCGCGAAGAGCTGCCCCGGTGCGGCCTCCTCTACGAGGCGGCCGCGTTCCATCACCGCGACGCGCCCGCAATACTGTGCGGCGAGGCCGAGGTCGTGCGTGATCAGGATCATCGCCATGCCCCGCTCGGCGGCGATGCGGGCGAGAAGGTCCATCACGGTCTTCTGCGTCGTGACGTCGAGGCCGGTCGTCGGCTCGTCGGCGATAAGGAGCGCCGGTTCGCAGGCGATCGCGAGGGCGATCATGACCCGTTGGCACATGCCGCCGGAGAGTTCGTGCGGGTAGGCATCGAGCCGCCGCTCGGGGTCCCGGATCAGCACGGCGTTGAGAAGGTCGAGCGCCCGGGCTCGGGCGGCGGCGGCCGAGAGGTCGCGGTGCGCCCGCAGGGCATCGGCGAGTTGCAGCCCGACCGTCCGGATCGGGTTCAGCGCCGCGCGCGGGTTCTGGAAGATCATCGAGATCGCGGCGCCGTGCAGCGCCTGCATCTCCTTCGCCGATAGACGGGACACGTCCTGACCCTTGAACAGGATGCGCCCGCCCGCGATACGCCCGGCCCGGTCGAGGAGCCGCGTCGTCGCGAACGCCGTGACCGACTTGCCCGATCCGCTCTCGCCCACGATGCCCAGCGTCTGCCCGGCCCCGAGGGTCAGGTCGATCCCACGAAGCGCCTCGACCGGCCCGGCACGGGTGGCGAACGTGACGCTGAGGTTCTCGATGCGCAGGAGGGGGCTCACGTGCGCTGCCTCGGATCGAGGATGTCGCGCAGCCCGTCGCCCATCAGGTTGAAGCACAGCACGGACAGCATCAGGGCGAGGCCCGGGAAGGCCACGAGCCACCACTTGCCCGTCGTGATGAAGCGCGCGCCCTCCGCGACGAGGATGCCCCATTCCGGGGTCGGGGGCCGGACGCCAAGCCCGATGAAGGACAGGCCAGCGGCGTTGAGGACGGCCCAGCCGAGGTTCAACGAGATCTGCACCGCCATCGCCGGCAGGATGTTCGGCAGCAGGTAGCGCAGCACCACGGAGGCGTGGCTCTCGCCTCCGGCACGCGCGGCCTCCACCCAGCCGAGGTCGCGCCGGACGTTCACCTCTGCCCGGGCGAAGCGGATGTAGAATGGAAGGTTGATGAGGGCAGTCGCGATGACGATGTTCTCGACCCGATTGCCCAGCGCGGCCACCATCGCCATTGCCAGCACGAACAGCGGGAAGGCCATCAGCACGTCGACGAGGCGCCCGACCGCCCGGTCGAGCTTGCCCCCGGCGTAGCCACAGAAGCTCCCGATTACGGCCCCGACCACGAACGAGAGGCCGACGGCCGAGAGCGCGATGGCGAGGTCGAGGCGCGTCGCGGCGATGATGCGCGAGAGGAGATCGCGCCCAAGCTGGTCCGTGCCGGCCCAGTGCGCCGCGCTCGGCGGCCGCAGGGCGCTCGGGACATCCGAGGCGATCGGGTCGTAGGGAGTGAGCCAGGGACTGAAGACGGCGACGAGGCACAGGGCCAGGGCTCCGGTCGAGGCCAGCGCGGTGACCGGGTTGCGACGCAGCACCCAGCCGAGATGGCCGAGCATGGCGCGGGACGGAGCCGTGGCAGCGAGAGCGCTCAAGAGATCGACACCCGCGGATCGGCCAAGCCGTAAAGAAGATCGACGACGAGGTTCACGGCGACGAAGATCGCGGCCATCAGGAGTACGAAACCCTGCACCGGAGCGTAATCCGAGGAAAGCAGCGCATCGAGGGCGTAGGAGGCGACGCCGGGCCAGGAGAACACCTTCTCGACCAGAACGTTGGCGCCCAGCATCGTCGAGAAGACGATGCCCGCGATGGTCAGCACCGGCAGGATCGCGTTGCGCAGGGCATAGGTGACGACGATGCGTGTCCGCGAAAGGCCGAGGGAGCGCGCGGTGCGGATGAAATCGCTACCGAGCACGGCGAGCATCGAGGCGCGGGTGATGCGCGCGAGCGGGGCTATGACGAAGAGGGCCATCGTGATCGCGGGCAGGACCAGTTGCGCGGCGGCGGCGCGCCAGCCCTCCCCGTCGCCCGTGAGCACGAAATCGATGAGCAGGAAGCCGGTGATGCCGGGCGGCGAGGCGGCGAACAGGTCGAGACGCCCCGTCGGATCGGGTGCGTAGCCGAGGAGATAGTAGAACACGTAGATCAGCAGCAGCCCCGAGACGAAGGTCGGCACGCAGACCCCGAGCGAGCACAGCAGGCGCACGCCGTGGTCGAGCGCGGATCCCGGTCTGAGCGCTGCTAGGATGCCGAGCGGGACCGACAGCGTGAGCGCGATGAGCAGCGCCGCGAAGGTCAATTCTAGGGAGGCTGGCAGGCGCTCGCGCAGATCCTTCACGACCGGCTGGCCCGTGGTCATAGAGCGTCCGAGCTGGCCGGTCCCGACATCCTCGAGATAGCGCAGGAGCTGCTCGGGGATCGGGCGATCGAGTCCCATCTGCTTGCGCACGGCCTCGATCTCCGCCTGTCCGGCATTGGGCCCGGACGCGAAGAACACGGCCGGATCCCCGGGCAGCACCCGCATCAGGAGAAAGGTGAAGACCAGCACGCCTAGGAGGGCCGGTGCGGACGACAGAAGCCTGCGCGCTGCCCGCCCCGTGGTCGCGCCGAGGGAGGTGCGCATCATCGCGGCTGCCCCGACACGATGCGGGAATCGCGATCGAGGGAGAATCGCCGGTCCGCCATGGCCACCCTCCTAATCCCGGCTCAGATCGCGGTAATCGACCTGGCGGTGGAACTGATAGACGTAGCCCTTGATCGAGGGCTGCATCACCGCATCCTGGTTCGGCTGCCAGATCGGGATCTGCGGCATCTCGGCGAAGTGGATCGCGTTCAGTTCGCGGGCATCCGCTTCGTACTTGGCCTTGTCCTGCTCGAAGCGCGCCGTGTTGGCGATGCGTTCGATGTCGGGGCTCATGATCGAGGAATAGTTCCAGCGCTGGTTGCCGGTGTAGAAATTACGATAGAAGTAGTCGTTCGATGGCAGCCACGCGACTATGCCGTCGGTGAAGAACGGCACCTTCTTGTCGCTGATCAGCGTCGACATCTGCGCGTCGGGCAGCTTCCGGATCTCGACCTTGATGCCGATCTTGGCGAGCGACTCGCGTATGAGCGCCGACATCGGCTCGGCGGTCGCGGCTTGGCCGACGCTGAAGCTGAACGTGGTCTCGAAGCCGTTCGGAAGGCCCGCCGCCGCGAGGTGCTTCTTGGCGTCGGCGAGATCGAGGTGGATCGGCTGCGGGATCGGGAAGCCTGCGCTCGGCGGCCGGCCGTCGGGCCAACTCCCGTCGAACAGGGGCGTGCCGCGTCCAAACAAGGCGGCCTTGAACATGTCGTCGTAGGGGAGCGCGGAGGCGATGGCCCTGCGCACCTCGACGTTGTCGAAGGGCGGCATCGTGTTGTTGAAGGAGATCAGCGTCACGGCGTTGAACTGTGGCGTCGACACCACCTTGAGCTTGCCACGACTCTGAAGCGCGGCCGCATCGTTCGCCTGCAAGTCGATGACGATGTCGGCGTCGCCGCGCTCGACGAGATTCGCGCGCGTGGCGGCATCCGGGATCGACTGTACGATCAGCCGCTTGAAGGCGGCGGGCTTGTCCGAGGCGCCACCGGTCCAGGCTTCGTTGCGGCGTAGGGACACTTGCTCACCGGGCCGGAAGGTCTCGACCTTGTAGGCACCGCTGCCGGCCGTGTTCGCCTTCAGCCATTCCTGCGCCCAGGGGTCCTGGTCCGTCGCGTGGCTCTTGGCGACCTTCGCGTTGAAGATCACGGGGTAGACGGTCGCAAGATTCGGGAGTGCCAACCGATCGGGCTTCGGCAGCGTCACCTCGAAGGTCAAGGGATCGATGACCTTGAACTGGTCGGGACTCGTCAGCGAGCCTGTGAGGAGTTGCGGCGCGGCGAGCGACTTCGCCGAGACCGCGCGGTCCAGCGACCACTTCACGTCGTCGGCGGTGACGGGCGTGCCGTCCTGGAACTTGGCGTCCGGACGCAGGTGGAAGGTGATCGTGAGGCCGTCGGGCGAGACGTCGTAGCTCTTCGCGAGCTCACCGCGCACGGTATCGAGATCGAAGACCCAACTGTCACCCAGCTTCTTCCTGCCGAAGGCGACCAGGCGGTCGTAGGTGGCGAGACTGACGGCGAAGGCCTCACGGGTGGTGCCCGGCATGGTCGGGTCGAGGGTGTTGACGCTGGCGCCGGTCACGTAGCGCAGGGTCTCGGCGCGGCTCTGGGCAAAGGCCGTGGCGGGCGGAGCGATCGTGAGCGTCAGGGCGCCCGCGACGACCAAGTGGTGGGCGCGCGCTCTCATGGTTCCTGGCTCCGATCGATCCGGTCGGTGAAGCGGGCCTGTCCGGCCCGGACGGTCGTGTCGCCGCCGAGCGTGGCAAGTGCCGTTCCAGTTCCGGATGGCGTGCGCAGGATGGCCTGCGGGACGTCGTAGGCTTGGAAGGCGGCCCAGTGCCCCTCGATGTCCGCCCGGAAGAACCCGCGCGTGATCCCGGCCACGAGTTTAGGGACCGCCGTCGTCATCGCATTGATCGAGGCGCCGGAGGGCCCGAAGCTCATCGTCGAGGCGATCCCGAAGAGATGGATGTTGCGGATCCAGGGCGTCGCGCCGGCGATCCGCTCGGTGAGGGCGTAGTCGTCCGCGAGGTAGGGGAACGAGGCGGCGTGCGCGTTCGCCTCCCCCTCCGGCGGTGTGTAGCGATCGGACCAAGTGGCGATGTTGTGGGCTAGGTGCCGTAATTCCGGGCGCGCCGAGAAATCCATGGCGATGCCCGTCGCCGCGATGACAAAATCCACGGTGAGGCTTCCGTTCGGCGTGTGGAGGGCGACCCGGTCGCCCGTCTGCCGGGCTGCCAGCACCGGGGCGCCCTCGTGCAGGCGGAAGCCGGCATGGCCGGCGCAGCGGTCGTAGGTCGCTTGTGGGAAGCCCTCGCGCATCCCGAGGATCGTCGCCATGAATCGCCAGCGCCACGCATCGTCGAGTTCGGAGAGGTGGCGCAGGAAGCCCGTGAAGGTGAGCCAGCGGTATGGCTGAACGGTCTGCGGTACCGCCCGGCGGCAGAGGAGATGCACCGTCGCCCCGGCTTCGAGCGCGGTCGCCGCGTTGTCGAAGGCCGATGCGCCGGCGCCCACGACCGCGACTGTCCGGCCCGCGAGGGACGTGAAATCGATCGGATCGGCCGTGGTAGCCTTCAGATGCGCGGGGAGGTCGTCGAGGGCAGGAATGCTGGCCCAGCGCCCCATCCCCTCCTGCCCCGTCGCCAGCACGACCTTGCGCGCATACCGCGTCTCGGAGGAACCCTGCGAGATTGTCTTGACGGCGAGCAGCCCCCCGTCGGCCGGCCCGATGGCCGTGACCTCGACGTCGTTGCACACGGGGAGCGCGGTCACCTCCCGAAACCAGACGAGGTATTCGGCCCAAAGCGCCTTCGGGATCAGACCGAGCGCCTGCCAGCTCGTCCGCCCGAATCGGGCCTCGTGCCAGGATTGATAGGTCAGGCTCGGGACACCGAGATCGGGGCCGGTGAACTCCTTCGGGCTGCGGAGCGTGTGCATGCGCGCGTAGGTCGTCCACGGTCCCTCGCTGCCCGCTCGGGCGCGATCGAGCACGAGGATGTTGGTCACGCCCGACCGCATCAGGCCGAAGGCGGTCGCCAACCCGGACTGCCCGGCACCGACGACCAGCACGTCGTAAGCATGGCGTCCATCCGGGCCGGTGCGCGGTGTCAGCCAGGGCGCGGGGGGATGGGCGGTGCGCGCGAGGTCGTCGCCGACCATGGTGGAGAGCGCGTTGAGACCGATGCCGTCACGGGACGGACTCATGCGGCGAGCCACCCGCCATCGACCGCGAGCGTCGTCCCGGTGATGAAGCCTGCGGCATTGACAGAGAGGAACAGAACAGCCTCGGCGACCTCCTCGGGCCGGCCGAACCGATCCAGGGCGTGCCGGGCCCGCGAGCGCTCCTCGGCCAGGGCCGGATCAGGTTGACGGGCGAAACCGCGCCGCAGCATCGGCGTCTCGACCGCGCCGGGCACGATCGCATTCACCCGGATGCCGTCTCCAGCGTAATCGAGCGCCATCGTGCGTGCCAGGCTCAGAATGGCCCCCTTCGCAGCGATGTACGCGCTGTTGCCACGTCCACCTGCGAGGGCAAGCTGGGAGGCGAACGCGACGATCGCGCCCCCGCCCTGGCGCTGCATCGCGGGGATCACGGCCCGGCTCCAAAGCCAAGTCCCACCCACGTTGGCGCGGAACACCGCGTCCCAGTCGGCCGGATCAGTGGTGGTGACGGTGCCGCCGCACGAGTAACCGGCCGCCGTCACCAGGATGTCGATGCGCCCGAAGCGGTCCAGCACGGCCGCGGCATCCCGCAGGGCGGCATCCCCGTCGCCGACATCGGCGATCCGCACCATCGCCTCGCCGGATTCGGCCTCGATCGCGGCGAGACTCGTCGCAGCGGCCCGCTCGTCGCGATCGACGATGGCGATCCGGGCGCCCTCGCGGGCGAAGAGCCGCGCGGTGGCGGCACCGATGCCGGACCCGCCGCCCGTGATCACCGCGACCTTGCCCGCAAGCCTCATGGACCGTCCAACTTGCTTCCGTACTGCCGCCACCAGGCCACGAAATGGTCCGCCGAATCCTGCATCCCGAACCTCGCCGCCCAGCCGAGCTCGTTCCGCATCCGGTCCGTCGAGAGCGGAGCGCGGTCGACCGGCGCGTGCAGGCGGATCGTCGGCGTTTCACCGGGCTCGACGACGCGGCACACGAAGTCCGGATCGAGCGCGCCGAGGCGTCGGCCCCAGTCCAGGGCGGCCCAGCGGTCCGGCGCCGAGACGTTGAACAGGCGGGAGGTCAGGCGCGGGGCCGCGATTAGATGGACCACCGCCTCGGCGACATCGGGGGCATAGATCCAGTCGCGCCAGCCAGCGCGCGCGAGAAGGGCCGGGCGGCCGGTGCACAGGAGGCTCGCCATCTGCCGGTGCGGACTCAGGGTGTCGCGCGCCTGGGTGGCCAGCTCCCAGGGGCCGAACACGGAACTCAGCCGGACGTTGACGTGGTCGATTTCCCAGAGGCCGGCGAGCCGCGTGCCGACCCGCTCGGTGGCGTATTTCGAGATGGCGTAGAGACCGACCGGATCGACGCTCGTCTCCTCCGTCAGCACGGGCTCGCGCTCACCCATGCCGCCGTAGACGACGCCGGAGCTGAGATTGAGGATCCGGCCCGTGCCGACATCCCTGGCGCGCTCCAGGATGGGAACCTGCGCCATCAGGTTGACGGAGAGGATCGTCTCCGGGTCGACGGCATCGCGGGTGGCATCCGCCGTGATGGCGCTTCCCAGGATGATCGCGTCGAGTCCCGGCCGGATCGTCTCGGTCACGGCGGCCCGGTCCGTGACGTCGCCCGTGATCGTCTCGAGCCGGCCGGGCAGCGCCGCGAAGGCCCGTACTGCGGAGGAGGGCAGAGGCGAACGGTCGAAGGCGATCGTCTCGTGGCCTCGGCTTAGGAGGGCCTCGATGATGTTGAGGCCGACGAAGCCGGCCCCCCCGAAGACGAGAACCCTCATGCCTGTGCCCCTTCCGGGATCGGGACGAGGCGTGTCACCCGGCTCGGATTGCCTTCGGCCAGGTACAGCCGGCCGGCTCCATCGCCCCAGACGCCGTGCGCGCCGTTGAGCACGGGGCGGCAGCGGCCGATCATGGCGCCGTGGGGCGCGAGCAGCGTCAGGGTCGGGACGGCATCGACTACGTAGAGGCGGTCCTCCGCGTCGCCCCAGAGGTCGGCAGGCCGGACGAAGCCCGTCAATATCGAGAGCAGGGTGCCGTCGGGATCGAAGACCTGCAGGCGCCCGTTCTCGCGATCGGCGACCACGACTCGGCCATCGCGCATCACCCAGATCGCGTGCGGGTTGACGAACGCGCCCGGCCCCGTCCCCCACCCACCCCAGCGTGTGATGGGCGTCCCGTCGGGGGCGAAGCGATGGACCGAGGCCCCTGCATAGCCGTCCGAGACGTAGACCGTGCCGTCGGGGGCAACCGCGACGTCGGTGGGATGGTTGAAGGGCGCGAGCGGCCGATTGCGCTCTCCAAGCCGAGACCGCACCTCGCCATCGAGCGTCGTGACGATCACTTGGTGGGCATCGCGATCGACGATGTAGAGACGCTCGCCGTACGCCGCGAGGAGATGCGCGTCGGCGATCACGGCGGCGCCCCACGCGGCGAGGGGCGTCCCCGTTTCGTCGTCCAGTGTCAGAACCCGAGGACCGCCCGTGTCGTTTAGCGGATCCTCGCGCAGGAGGACGTGTACGCCGCGTCGGCTGTGAGCGACCCCCGTGACGCGCCCGGCGCATTCCTGCCAGTGGCCGAACGGACGCTCGACGCGATAGCGTTGTGAACCGAGTGCTACGACCAGGGGGTACAGCAAGAACGAGGTCCGAACGCTTCGCCTCCTACGCGGCGGCAGGTCCGTTCATGCAACCCGTATTCCACATGAGCAGGAGGCTCTCGAGCGGGCCGAGGTCAACGTTCCAAGCTGAAGATAGACAGGCTAGAGCCTCTGGTTCCAGCTCTGGGCCTAGTTATGGGGAGTCATGGGTCACCAAGCCCAGACCTTTGATCCGGCCACACAAGAAACGCTGTGGTGGCCGCTATGATCCCGCGCCTCGCACCAAGATGAAACTGGCGGACGGCCGATGGATGACTGCTTATGGGAGGAGGCAGCGGCTTGATCCTCCCTCGGTTTCACGAAATCAGGGGAGGATCACATCGCGCCTACGCGGCTCCAAAGGACAGGCTGCGATCGCCAGCGCGATGCCGACGAGTGCCACCGCACCGAACACAGACAGCATTGCCATGCCGACGTGCTGAGGACCAACAACGCGATCGTTCACCACGCCGATGAGTACAGGACCAGCACCGAATGCGACCAGTGTGACGCCGGCGACGAATATGGCACTCGTCCGGCCGCGGAACCTCCTCGGCGTAACGAACTGTAGGCCGGCAAGAGCGGCAGGGCTGGAGAAACCCAGAGCCGCGATTAGTGCGCCGAACGCGATGAGCGATACGGCTGTGCTGTTGGCGAGGACCATCCCCGCCGTGCAGATCGGCGTAAGCGCTAGGCCGAAAGCGAGGGCGCGCGAAGCGGCAGTCCGGGGCATCCGCGTTCGGGCCCAATCGAGCCAGTGACCGCCCGCCAGATGGCCGAGCGGCGCGGAAATCAGCACCACCAGACCCAGGTGTAGGCCGCTCTCAGCCGGCGTCAGCCCGTGGACCCGCACGTAGAAGGTCGGCGCCCAGGCTGTAAGCGCCTGGTTGATTAGCATGGTCGCGGCCGCGGCGCCGAAATGCGGAAGGTAGGTGGCACGGTGGCGCCACATCCAGGCGTAGGCCGGGCGGCCATCGCGTACCGGCGCAGCCGGCGGCTCGACGACTCGCCATAGGCCGGCCAGCAGCGCGAAGTTTGGGATGCACGCTAACACGAAGAGTGCCTGCCAAGGGCGTATCGCACCGAAGCCGAGGACCTCGAGGGGCGAGGATGCCGAGAGCCATGCCAGCACCGCGCCGCCCGCCAGAAGCGCCACCGTGCGCCCGAGGCTGATCCCTGCGGTCATCAGCGATACAGCACGCCCGAGCTTCTCCCGGGGCAAGTGATGGACCAAAAGCGACAACGCGGCTGGGGCGACGGCCGCCTGACCCAAACCCAGAAGAGCTCTCGCGGCCACCATAACAGCGAACGATCCCGCAAAACCGCACAGCAGCGTCGCGGCGCTCCAGGCGAGCACGCTGGCCATCAGCAGCGCCCGCCGGTGCCCCCGGTCGGCGATGCCGCCCGCCCAAGGCATCGCTGCGGCGTTCAGGAACGCGAAGGCCGATCCCTGCAGGATGCCGAGCTGGGCGTCCGAGAGGTCGAGATCGACCTTCAGCGGCTGCGCGACCAAGGTGATGAGGAAGCGATCGCTGAAGGCTAGCATCTGCGTTGTCGCGAGCAGCAGCGCCAGCGGAAGGCCGGATATCCCCGAGCTGCCTCGATCGCTAGTCCTCATTAGTAGAGCTCGCTGTTGATCTAATGTGCAGCGGCGTAAGCCTGCTCAAGGCCAGATTGGTCCAGCCGGTCTTGATGGATAGCCGATCGGTACGGCCTGAGCGGCCATTTAAAGGATGCACCGAAGGCACGGTTAAATCGACCCTCGTCGGCAAGCCAGAGGTTGTAGGCCAGAGCCGCGGTAGACCGGTCCTTGCAGGGCAGGGCTATACGCAGCCGCTGGAAGCGCCGGCGCTGAATGTGGCGCGCGATGTCGCCTTCGTCCGAACTCGCACTGCTCGGTCCTGTATCGCCGCGGCAGCTTGCCCAGGTAGCGTCAGTGGCCGAATTCGTTCTTGGTCGCGTTCTCAATGGCGTAGGCTGAAGCTCGGATGTGGAGCAGCTCAGCCTTCGTCAAATAGTCGCTGCCGCAGATCATGGCCTCGATTTAGTCCGCCGGCTTACGGCAATTCAATGCCGAGAATTCAATGCCATATAAGTTCCCGAGGTTTCTGAGCGACTTCTCGATCTTGCTCTGTGGCACCCGTGATCCTCCCTCGGCATCGCGGACACCTCTGATACGCTCATGCTGAGCGGGGAAGGTGTCGGATGGCGAAGACGAGACGAGAGTTCACGCTCGAGTTCA